>DATNQB010000032.1 GCA_036702875.1 Oculatellaceae cyanobacterium
TGGTTGGTTTTCATGAGTGTCAGTTATGGGTAGAGGAAATGCTCAACCTTATTGCGAATAAAAAGTCATTTTATCAAAGGGGCTTGAGAGCTATAAGCCTTATAGACCAGCCGCTCTAGCGGCGTGGTCGCCCCCAAAACTCAATTACCTACACCTTAAAGAATAATATTGAAAACTTAACCTTAACAGGAACCTCTGCCATTAATGGTACTGGCAACAACTTGAATAATAGCCTGACAGGTAACGGCGCGGCTAATAATCTCAATGGTGGTGCTGGTAATGATACCCTCAATGGTGGTGTGGGTAATGATACCCTCAATGGTGGCATAGGTGCAGATAGCATGGTTGGGGGTGTAGGTAACGATGCTTACTATGTGGATAACGCCGGAGATACCATCACCGAAAATCCCAATGAAGGGACAGATATTGTCTACAGCACTACCAGTTACATCCTTTTTACCAACATAGAAAACCTCACCTTACAAGGCACAACGGCGATTAATGGTACTGGTAACGACCTGAATAATACTATTACAGGTAACACTGCGGCTAATATGCTCACAGGTAATGCAGGTGCAGATATTCTTACAGGTAATGCAGGTGCAGATACCCTGACTGGTGGTGTTGGTAATGATAGGCTTTATTTAGGCGCTAACAATAATGCGGTAGATATTGTTAACTATGGCTTAGGTGATGGTGCAGATACCATTTATCAGTTTGTGCGTGGTGTCGGTGGCGATCGCATCCAATTCACAAATATTGCTAATATTGACGTAGTAACATCAGGTAGTAATACCCTCTTGCGAGTTGGTGATGGGACTACTGGTAATACTGGCTTTGGTACTGGTCAATTATTAACAACATTATCAGCAACATCGGGCTTCACCAATGCAGATGTGAATGTTAATTTGTTTGGCTCTAATTTCTTGTTTAGTTGAGGAAAGTTAGATCACCCTGTCTATATATATTAGGGGCTAACGACCGTTAGCCCCTACAGATGGTGTCTAGAATACAGTTTTACGTAAGTCCTGTCTAAGGTAGGCTTCGCTAGGCAAGAATGATAGTTTACGCCATGAGTCCATAAAAGAAGGTGTCTGTCAATAGACGTGGGTTGTTAACATCAGAGCCACTATAGCTGGCTGGTGTAATACCTGTCTTGTAAGCACTATATGTCTTGTATGTCGTCGTCTTGTTTGCTTTGTAGGTGCTATCCCCGTTTGCACCGCCAAATGCTGCCCAGTCGGTTTCTTTATCTTGGTTAAACCAATTAACCATTTTGATGTCCTTGTTAACAGCATAGTTAAACATATCAGTCATCCACTGTGACTTTGCTGTTAAACTGGTGCCTGAGCTGGTCTTTGTAGAAGAACCTACTTCAGTGATACCAACGGGTCTAGTGGATATAGCTTTGAGGCGACCGAGCATATCATCAAAAACTTGGCTTGGTGTTTGCCAGCTTGACCATGACTGACTTGTTCCCCAGTTATAACCATCAATGGCTACCCAGTTAACATAAGCGTCGCCTGGATAGTATTGCTCGGCTGTAAAGCCTCCAGCATCAGTGTTATTGACACTCCAAACCCACTGTAGACGGCTGGCATCCATGCCTTTCGCGTCAAATATGTCTTTGGTATGTTTCCACATATTGACGTAATCTGTGGGCGAATTCCCTCCCTTTGCAGCACTCCAGGCGTACCAGTCACCATTCATTTCGTGGGCAAAGCGGAGGTATGCACGGCGATCGTCGTTTGTATTGTAAACGCCGTCCGATCCACTTAAGAAGGTTTTTAATCTATCAGCCCAATTGTTAATGTAGGTGTCGAATTGACCGCTACCTATCAGTACTTCAATATTATCAGGAGTGGTAGAGCCAGAGGTTAACGGTTCCCAACTGATCATCGGAATGTTTTTATTATTCCAGATGTTAGGAAGTTGTGTATTAAAAAGGTTGTTCATCGTGGTGCTATCACTACCCCAGTCAGTGAACATATTCACCACAGCATTCTTCTTACCTTGCCAGGTTTCCATAGCTTGAACCTGACCCATATTCCAGCCTTGATTGCCGTAGTAAACGCCTAGTAAGGGGTCTTTTATAACGCCTTCTGTAGTGGTTGTAGATTGATACTTATCAACTTTTGGGAGGCTTGAAGAATTATTTTTATAGGCAATAGATCTTCCTAACTCTGATAAAGCGCCTGATGTGTTACTGGTGAGGGTGGAAGTTGGTATGGTGCTTAAGTTTAGTTCGTATTTCGTTCTGCTTCTAGCTATCTCTGGAGAGACTTTTATATAATAATTGCCTTGAGGAAGATTGAGACTAATTTCTCCTGGTGTGGCTTTTGTGCTGATGGAACTTTGGATCTGTTGTCCCTTGCTATCGAGGACTTTTACTTCTAAGGAAGTTGCCTTTTGAGGATGAAGCGAAACGTTTAGGTTACTGTTGCTGTCAAGCTTAACAGAATAGTAGTTGTTAGTATTTGTTTTACTAACAACGTCATTATAGGTAACATTTTTATAACCTACAGTGCTGCGATTATTATTCAAAGTGTTTCTGGCATCCTTTGAAATAGTAGAATCAATGTTATTGAAGCTACTACGATTACTCAATTTTAAATAATTGGGATTGGTGTGAAGCTCATCACTTAATAATCCCTGACTGCTGGGAGTAATATTTAAACCACGATCTGTCCCTGATTGTGGTTTAAAATAATCTCTTGTCAACGGTTTTATATTATTCATTTTATTTATCAACTAACTGTTATTATTACTCATTATAAATATAATTTTATAATTATATTATTTAAATAACCTCAGTAGTTATACTTACATATTGCAACACGATCGCTTATTGGGAGGCAGAGCCTCCTGTATCTCGTTCCCAGGTTCAACCTGGGAACGAGGTTAGAGGTTACTCAAGTATTGATGTTAGATTATCTAACTGAGAAAGCATTACCAAAGCGGCGGCTAACAGGCTCTATTAAGAAATTTAAAATTGTTTTTTGGCGCAGGACAATTTCGCCTGTAGCAGTCATCCCTGGGGTAAAGGCGACTTTTTCACCCCGCACATTACTTGAGTGTTGGTTGAGTTTAATTCTGGTGGGGAAAACTAAGCCTAAGTCTTTGTCAATAATTGCATTTGGGCTAATTTGAATCACTTCACCCTCAAGGGTGCCAAATTCTTGAAAAGGGAATGCTGCCATTTTTACTTTTGCTTTCATTCCTTTAGCAATAAACCCTATATCACGGTTGAGAACTTTGACTTCTAGCAAAAGTTCTTCCCCTTCTGGAAGAATAGATAATAATTCTTCTCCAGACTGCACAGGCCCTTTTGTTGCTTTGACGCTATAAACGCTACCTGCAACTGGCGCTTTGATGGTTTCAACTTCTCGCTGCTTTTTCGCCTGCTCTAACTCACCTGCAACTTTCGCTAAATCTTCTCTGCGCTGGTTAATTCCTGTTAGGGTTTCAATCTGGCTTTCTGAAGGTAGACGGGCAGCTTCATTACGAGCAGATTGATATACTTGTTCTGCTTGAGTAATTTGTTGCTGTTGGGCGGTGATTTCTTTTTCTATAGAACCAACCTTATCTTGAGCTTCAGTGACTCTATCT
Organism: Oculatellaceae cyanobacterium; assembly: GCA_036702875.1. GTDB lineage: Bacteria > Cyanobacteriota > Cyanobacteriia > Cyanobacteriales > PCC-9333 > Crinalium. Next base: position 3,610 of record DATNQB010000032.1, read on the forward strand.
TTAACTTTAGTGATATCATCTTCGGCTCTGGTGACATCGGCTTGAGATCTCAAAACTCTTTCTTGAGCTTCCAGGTAATCTAGTCGAGGTACAGCGCCTGTGCCGATGAGATTTTTGAGAGAGTTTGCCCTTTCTTGAGCTAGGGCAAGGTTGGCTTGAGCTTTGGGGAGGAGGCTTTTAGTGCTGGCAAGGCTAGTTTCAGCGTTGGCAAGGTTGGTTTTGGCGTTAATCCAGTTTTCTTGGAGTTGACTTAAGCGAGATTTAGCTTGATTAATGACTGCGATTTGACTGTTGGCTTTTGCTATGGCAGCAGCGTAGTTTTTTTCAAATGCTTGTTGACGAGAGTTCCTTAACTGTGCTTGCTCTGGGGTGAGGGCAGTTGTAGCGCCAGTGCGTTCTGCTTCTAGGCGCTGTAGGTCTTCTTTAATTTTTTCGGCTTGTTTAGTGAGAGTATTAACTTCTGTTTGTGGTAAATCTGGGTCACGTTCAATTAAAACTTGATTTTTTTGAACACGATCGCCTTCTTTTACTCTAACTGAAAGAATTGTACCCTCACCTAGCGATCGCATCGGGCGTACTTGTGTAACAGGTATCAACTCGCCGTTAGCTACAGCTACTTCATCTACTTTGCTGAAACTCGCCCATGCGATCGCCCCAAATACCATTAAACTAATGCTACCTGCTAATAATCGGGTATAAAGTGGCGGTAACTCTTGAACTGCTTGACCGAGTTCGTAGGATAAATAATCTTCTGGGGTGGCAAATTGCTCTTTAGTTTGACGCGCTTGAGCAGGGGAAGATGTTAGGGGCGATCGCATAAACTGCTAACTTCAAAATTTGGGAAGTACGCCAGACTGTTATTAGGGATAATGCTGTTTTTATCTTAACTAATCAGATGCGATCGCGCTTCATTAGCAGTCAGCCTTCGCCACGGCGCAAAGCGCCTACAGCTATCCCTCTGTCAGCTTTTTACTTTTCCTTGTTTTGTCTAGGTTTCTTCCCTATAACTTGTCTATCGCTATGCTTCAATTGATATATCTTGAGCATTTACCAGTATAATATCGAGTTGCACTTATACAAGTAATTTACTTACGGTTGAGACCTGAAAAATTGAATTCTCACTGCTGAAGATAATTATATCATATAAGTTTTATTTTTAAACACAAATGCTATCAATAGCTGGAGATAGAGACATGGTTTGGCAATGGTCGAAAAAGCTGATAGAAAGCATAGAAAGTAGTCTAAAACTGATGTATTGTCCACAGAACCTTACTGTAGCTATTTCCAATTTAAGCAAGCAAACTGATATAAAATTTAAGCCAGAATTAATTCGCCAGCAATTTCATATTCGTCAGCAAGAAAAGCAGCAGCAATTTCAATATCAGTTAGAACAAGCACGGCTGCAAGGACAAGGAAACTTACAACAAATCCAGCAGCAATTTATTGATGATATTGAGAATGAACGACAAAACTTTGAGGTAAAACTGCTCAAAGCACAATTATTACACGAGTATTATTTACAAAATAATTATCAAGAACCGCAATTAAAATCCTTGAAACAAAGTTTTGATCTTGCTGTGATGCAAGCTAAACTTGACGTTCCACATCTAGAGGAATTAGCAGCTTTTAGTGAATATTGGCAAAATTTAAACTTAAACAATAGACATAAATTTGAAGAGTTATTACCGCTAGAACGGAAAAAATCTGAGTGGGAGTTAAAACTTTATGACCGTGAAATCCAGATGCTTATTGCAGAACGCCATTTGCAAGCACTACTGGTAGGAGCAGAATTTCAAAAAATTGTAGATAACCATCCTTTAATTTCTCAGTGTACACCAACGCTAGATTTTTATAAACAATATCGTGATGGTAGTAGACCTATCCCACCTCTGATTTTAATTTGGCCACCAACCCTAGACGCAGATGAATTTCCCTATGCTGTTCGAGGGGTTAGCAAAGTTGCAGCTAAATTAACCGATGAATTACGGGAATTTCTCAGTATTAACTACGATTTACATAGTCAAGAAAGACCCACAAAACTTTTAGATGGAGCTTACAAAAACAAACATTTTCAAAGTGAAGCTGCTCTGGAAAGTTTACATTGGACTCATAAATCTATCCCTACTTTAATCTTGGAATCCAAGATAGATGGAGATGCTATTCGTCTTTATGTTGGGTGGTGGGACATGATGGAAACAACTCATCACTACAAGAAAGTTATCTCTATACCTTGGAAAGATATTTTATATCCTTTAGTACGAGAAAAAACTTTGCGTTGGAAACAGTATCGCTTAATGCTTTTAAACAAAGGAAAAACATTATCGGAAGTCCAAAGACGAGGAGGAGAACATGAAATTAATCTAGGAATTTTAGAAGCTGAGGAAGAAGATCAAGAAACTGAGTGGAACCAACAATATAATTATTACGTTAATTTCGAGGAATATTGGTCAGGTATTGTAGAATTATTAATTTTTTCTCATGCAATTATAGTAGGTTTGGCAGTAGATCAATACTATTTAAACCACTATAATGTACGCCCGAAATTACCGGAATTACTGCCTAGTTTATTACAGAAATTACCAAGTGAAGAGTTAGGAGAGCAGCTAATTAAGGTAGTTGTGGGTACTTATCAACAGTTATATGAAGCTTTAAAACAGCAACAGCCTGATACCATCCCAGAATTAGCTTTAGATTTAGCTCAAATCTTAACTTATTTAGATGATAAATCTTGGATGCGGGGTCAACTTAACTATGCTCTGCAAAGTTGGTTGCAATTGCGGGGAGTTGTTCCCTCAACAGATATATTGGAGCAGATTTATAACAATTTGCAAGGTGATCGAGAGATCACAAATAGTTTGTTAGATTTAATGCAATCACTTTTATATCCTGTAGATACGCAGTATGTTGGTAGAGTTAATCAATGTTTATCTATTTTGTCAGATAATCGCAGTTTAAATTTAATTGATGCTTTTTACTATAGAGGAATTAACTACGCCCAAGAAGATAATTATTTAGTAGCTATTGATGAATTTACGCAAGTAATTAAACTGCAACCTGACTGGGCGCAAGCATACTATAATCGTGGGTTAGCTTATGAAAAACTAGAGCAATATCAACAAGCGCTTGAAGATTATACACAGGTATTGTGGCTGGACTATAATCATGCAGAAGCTTATGAACAACGAGGCAATGTTTTTCATAAATTAGGTGAGTATGAAAAAGCGATCGCAGATTATAATCAAGCAATTAAACTGAATCCTAATTTAGTAGAAGCAAAAACTAACAAGGATATTGCTCAAGAAGCACTTCTAGAAATAAAACGTCAGTATCAAATTGTAGCTATTCGAGATCAAAATCTCCATAATCTGCAAACAATTCTTGCTAATTTCCCTCAAATTGGTCTGCCAGTGACTATCATTACGGGCAAGAATGGTAGTGGTAAAACTACTTTATTACAAGAAATTATTAAAAAACAAACGGATTTAAAATTAGCAATATTAATTAATGAAGAAGGAAGTGTTCGTCTTGAAAAAATGCCAAGAGTTTATATCAAAAATTTAGATGCTTGGACTTATCAACCTAGAAACCGTGCTAATTATCAACGATTTATACAATTTGTCTACGAAATTTTGGATAGACAAAATCCGGTAGAACATTTGGTAATAGAAACCAGTGGTCAAGCTGATCTTTTACAACTGGTTTTGGCTTTTGTAGATACAGATTTAAAATACAAAACTCACGTTAATTCTATTATTACGGTTGTAGATTCAGAGAATTTTATTAACTATCAATTAAAAGAAGAGGCTAGTAAGAATCAAGTTATTTACAGTGATATTATTTTGTTAAATAAGGTTGATTTAGTTTCCGAGGATAAGCTGAGACAAGGTGAAAGAATTATTAGTGAATCTAAAAATACAGCTAAAACTCTGCGTTGCAAATATGCCAAGTTGCCATTGCCGTTAATCTTTGATTTAGGTCTGAATAAAATAGGATTAAATCGGAGTTATTTGGATGATAATAGTCTGTCTTTATTTTCTTATGAAAGTGAAGTAGCTTTTGATATTAAGAAGTTTGAGGTTTTTTTAGATCAGCAATTACCGACAAATGTATTTTGGGGTAAAGGTATTCTGTGGTTTGAGCAAAGCCCAAAATGTCATGGTTTTTTACTCAGTGGTAAGCGTTTTTCGCTTTATCATGAAAAGTGGAAGCAGCAGCCTGAAAATCGACTTATATTGATTGGTCAGAATTTAGATAATGAATGGTTGAGCTATCGGCTTAATGATTGTAGAAGTGAAGTTTGATTTATAAGGTCATCGGTCATTGATAATTGTGAAATATTCATTATTAAATCGGTTTCGAGGCGCATTATTAGGATCTGTTTTGGGAGAAATGAAAGGTTCCCAATATCTAGATCAAAATCGTTTAAAATTGCCACAAGTTAAACTAAGTGAGGAAATTGCTACTAATATCGAAGTAAATATCCAGTTACCTAGGAATTATCTTGCTGTTAGTTGCGCCCAAAGTTTGATTCGCTGTGGCAGGTTTGATTTAGAAGATTTAGTTAAACATCATTCTTATATGGCATCTAAAAATATGTCTGCTAGTTGTAGTGAAGCTGCTATTGCTACACTACCTGTAGCATTATTTTTTCACGAACATGAAGTAATTCTGCAACAAAAATTAACACTTGCGGCATCAACTTTGATGCGAGATTGTGATAGTTCATTAGGTGTGTTAGCTGTGGGTTATGCGATCGCACAAGCTTTAACAGAAAAACTGCACCCCCTGAGCTTAATTCCCCAGGTTTTGACATACCTAGATGATCCTCAAACGCCTTTGGCACAGCAGTTAGCAATAGTTCAAAGCCAACTTGCACAAGGCGCTGGGTTAGAACAAGTTGTTAATCAACTATGTCGAAACGGCAACCATAGTATTACTCCAATTGCACTAGCATTTTACTGCTTTTTAAGTACTCCTCAAGATTTTCGCCTATCGCTACTGCGTGCTTTACGAACCAATTGTCACCCGCCGACTACGGCGGCTTTAACTGGGGCATTATCAGGCGCTTATAACAGTTTGCTAGGCATTCCTTTAGGATGGCGTATTGCCTGCAACCGCAATAATAAACTGGAAGTCATACAACTAGCAGAGCGTTTACTAGCAGTTTGGTCTGGTGTTTATGATACTTCAACAAATTATGACTCCGATCAAGTTGCTATAGCCGCACCCCGCGTTATTCAGCCACGTTTAGGGGGATATTAATTTTGAAGATAGCTGCTTTCTTTAACAATAGACCTCGTAGCCTTAGTCAAATCTTAGATAATTAACTACAGATAAAACACAGATGCACACAGATGTAATGACTGATTTTTCCTCATAGATCTAATTAAACTAAATTTCATCAGTTAGTTTCATAAATATTCCCGTTGAGCGATAAAAATACCCTTAATTAAAATTAGCTACTAGCTAATAAAAACCTAACTTGAAAACCGCACCAAAGCCAACAGTTTTACAGCTACAACGCCAATGTCAAGGCAAGAGGCGTTCATTATTGATTGCGATTGTAGCTGTGGTATCCCTAACGAGTGCAACAGGACATCACTTATATAATCAACCCAAGCTGAGTGTCGGTAAATTAGCACCTAATACTATCCGCGTACCTGATAACGCTGAAGTTGAGGATATTAAAGCCACCGCAGATAAACGCCTTACAGTTTTGAAGCGTCATATACCCGTATTAAAATTTAATCAGGAAGTTAATCAACAAATTAATCAAGACCTGCAACAAATTTTAGATGGGGCCGAGGAATTGCGATCGTTTGCTGGTAGTTTTCCTTTTGCCGAGACTTCTGCTTTATCCACTGCTAGTCAAAGGTATCTACGAATAGCAGCAGAAAAAGAATGGCAAGAAATTGTAGCAATACTTAATAAAAACCCAGCAGTAATAGAATCTCAATTTAGTACTTCAGATCCAATTGCTGGTAAAACATTAAAACCTTTGTCTGTGCAAGCGGTTAAAGAACTGCAATCCTACCGTCGCTTAAAAGGAAATCAAGCTTATTTAGCAATGCTTGGTAAAATCTCTCAGTCGCGTCAGCTTTATACTAGGGCTGTAGCAAAACTCAGATCGTACACAAATCACCAGAATAGCGTTTGTGAATCTCTAGTGGAACTGTCGCCTGATGCTTGGATGCAAACCAAAACAGGTATACGTCAAGCTGCTATACGCATTCTTGCTCAAGGTATACCCCCAGGACTACCAGATAATATTTTAAAGCAAGCAGTAAGTATACAGATACAATCTTTGGTTCCTCCCAAAACTGAGATTTTAGCTACTGAGTTATTAATCAGAGTATTGCGCCCTAACCTAGAACCAGATCAAGAACAAACTCAAAAACAAGCAGCACAAGCAGCACAAGCAGTCCCGCCACAAAAGATCAAAGTACGGCGGGGTGAAGTAATTGTTTATGCTGGGGAAGAAATTACTGAAAGAGATTTTTTACTATTAGATTATTTTGGTTTAAGTAAACGCGGTATTAATTGGCTAGGTTTATTACAGCTAAGCGGTTTGACTACAGGTGCGGTCGGTATTTTTTGCTTAGTAGAAACACGATTTAGTCAGTATAAACAACGAGCAAAACTACATTTAAGACGGCGTGACTACGTTTTAGTGTTGCTACTCAGCTTGAGTACCCCATTGTTAGCGACTTTTGGTGTTAAATATACAAACTTACCAGCAATTGGTTGGTTAGTAGGCAGCTTTTATGGCCCAACATTGGGAGTAACAGTTGTTAGTTTAGTAACTGGGTTAGAAAGTTTTAGCATTCAAGCTGGGTGGAATTATTTGCTGGCTGGTGCTGCTGGGGGGGTACTAGCAGCAATATTGTCTGGGCGAATGCGATCGCGTGAAGAACTTGCCTTTTTAGGTAGTGGTGTAGGATTAACTCAGGGAATTGTCTATCTACTTATAAATCTAATTATTAGTGCTAGTGCGGGTACGATTCATTACGCAGTATTGACAACTGCTAGTTTATACGGTCTTTATGGTTTAGCTTGGAGTATTGTCGCAATCGGAATATCCCCTTATCTAGAACACTTATTTGATTTAGTCACTCCGATTCGTTTAGCAGAACTTGCTAACCCTAACCGTTCCCTGCTCAAAAAGTTAGCTGCTAAAACTCCTGGAACTTTTCAACATACCTTATCTGTTGCCAATCTAGCACAAGCAGCAGCACGAGAATTAGGATGTAATGTCGAGTTAGTTAGGGCTGGTACACTGTATCACGATATTGGAAAAATGCACGACCCGCTAGGATTTATTGAAAATCAGATGGGTGAACCTAACAAACACGATGCAATTAATGATCCTTGGAAAAGTGTCGAAATCATCAAAAAGCACGTTACTGAAGGGTTAGTGATGGCGCGAAAGCATAGATTACCCAAGGCAATTCAAGCTTTTATTCCTGAACATCAAGGAACGATTTTAATTGCCTATTTTCATCACCAAGCTCAACAATTAGCCGAAAAAGATTCAACTATATTAGTGCAAGAGTCTGATTTTCGTTATGCTGGCCCAATTCCTCAATCGAGAGAAACAGCGATCGTAATGTTAGCAGATGCTTGTGAAGCAGCATTGCGATCAGTTAAAGATGCTACTCCAGAATCAGCTTTAGTAATGATTAATAAAATTTTCCGTGCTAGATGGCAGGATAATCAATTAGTAGATTCAGGATTAAAGCGAGAAGAGTTAACAAAAATAGCAGAAATATTTGTGCAGGTATGGCAACAAAGTAATCACCAACGTATTCCTTATCCGCAGGCAAATTCAAGTTTAAAGTGATGATGCGAACTGACAATTAAGCTGATTGATATCGGTTGTATTATTAATGCCTAAAGGCTAAATAATCGAGTCTAATTTGTTCATAAATCACCCTTTTACTCCACTTCCAACTTCTGTTGGCACAATATAGCGTTGCATTATTAGGAAAAATATCACTACTGGGGCAATAGAAATAACTGAACCAGCAGCAATTAAACGCCAATCTAGAGAAAATGCCTCAGCTAAGGTAGCAACTCCTACGGGAAGAGTGTAATATTCTGGTCGGTCAATTACAATTAATGGCCACAAGAAATCACTCCAAGATCCGATAAATACAAAAATTGCTAGTGTTACTAAAGCTGGACGAATTGCTGGTAGCATGACATACCACCATATCCCTAATTCAGAACATCCATCCATGCGGGCAGCTTCTTCTAATTCTTTGGGTACGCCTTGAAATGCTTGCCGTAGTAAAAAAATACCAAATGCCGAGGCAATGCTAGGCAAAATAATTCCTAAATAGGTATTTCTTAAACCTAGTTGTACAGTCAAAATATATAAAGGAATCATCACGATCTGAAATGGAATCATGATCGTGGAGACAACAAGGGCAAAAATAGCATCTCTTCCTTTAAAATCTAACCTTGCTAGTGGATAAGCTGCAAGTGAGCAAAACAACAGATTTAATCCAACTGTTAATAAGGCAATTAAGATACTATTAAATAGGTATTGACCAAAGGGATTACTTTGCCAAACAGTAATATAGTTTTGCAGCGTTGGCTGATTTGGGAATAATTGGGGTGGAAATTGAAAGATATTTTCAGTTGGTGATTTGAAAGAGGTACTAATTAGCCAAAATAGGGGAAATAGCATCCAAAGTGCGATCGCACTTAATGCCGTATACGTCCAAAAAGTTTTTAATTGGGATTTACGAGTTTTAAGTTTATTCGTTAATTCGGATTTCATAAATCAAGCCTAAAAAATAATTTAATTATTAATTGCTCATTGTTAATTAGTTCTAGTTTGCTCTTTATTACACATAATTAAATTTGTTTCTGTACAAATACCATGTAATTGCCGATCCCAAGGTTCAATAGGTAACTGTGGTAAACAAGCAAAGTCAAATACTATACCTATTGTTGGCTTTGATGCCCATTCTGGTGATTTAAGTAAGCGATCGTAATAACCACCACCGTAACCTAATCTATACCCAAAGCGATCGCACCCAATAGCCGGAACTAAGATTAAATCTACCTCATCTGGCTGCAATATTGGTGCATCAGAGTGAGGCTCAAAAATGCCATAAGCTCCGGTTGTTAGGGGTTCTTCTGGTTGCCAGCTATGCCAGATAAGAGATTTGCCAACACATCTAGGTAATCCCCAAATGCGATCGCCTGTAAATAACGAGCTAAGGTCAGGTTCTTGACGAAAGCTCATATAAGCTAAAATTGTCCGCGCTTCTTCATACAGTGGTGAAGATTGGATGTGAGTACAGATGCAATCGCTTTTTTCTATCCATACATTCTTGGGTAGAGACTGCCGCAACTTGAGCAACTGTCGGCGTAGTTCTGCTTTACTTTGTTGATTACCCATTAACAATTAACAATTAACAATTAACAATTAACAATTATCAATTAACAGCTTGCCTTTAACTTAAGTTGATAACAACTCAATAAAGGTGATCTCCCTTTGGTGGTAAAAGATGGCGTTTTTTTTTCATTTGTAATGATAATTGCTGATATTCAAAGTATATGAGTTAAATCAGAAATATTGCGCGATCGCCATCAATACGGGATAGCCGTTATGTGGTAATTGATAATTGATAATTGTTCATTGATTATGCCTATACCACTCAATTGTATTTTTCAGCCCTTGCTTAAATTCCACCTGGGCGGTAAATCCAAATTCCTGCTTTGCCCGTTCGGTATCCAAACAACGCCGAGGTTGACCATTTGGTTTATCAGTTTCCCAAATAATTTCCCCTTGAAACTCCATTAATTCACAAATCATTTCCACTAAATCGCGGATGGTAATTTCATAATTAGTTCCCAAGTTTACTGGTTCAGCACCGTCATAATCCTGAGTAGCCATCACAATGCCCAGTGCCGCATCATCTACATAAAGAAACTCTCTGCTGGGGCTACCATCTCCCCACACAGGCAAATGCTTGTCTCCCCTTTGCTGCGCTTCATGCACCTTATGAATTAAAGCTGGGATGACATGGGAACTCTTGGGGTCAAAGTTATCTTCAGGGCCATACAAATTTACTGGCAACAAGTAAATGCCATTAAATCCATATTGCTGACGATAAGACTGAAGTTGGACTAATAAAGCTTTCTTTGCAACGCCATAGGGAGCATTAGTTTCTTCAGGATAACCATTCCAGAGGTCATCTTCTTTGAAGGGTACTGGTGTGAACTTAGGATAAGCACAAATAGTGCCAACACAGACAAACTTTTCGACACCTGCTAGAGTCGCAGCATGAATCAATTGAGTACCCATGATCAAGTTGTCATAAAACAGTTCTGCTGGTTTGGCTTGATTTAAACCAATACCGCCAACGTGCGCTGCTAAGTGAATGATAATGTCTTGGTGATCAACCGCCCTTTGACAATTTTCTAGAATGCGGAGGTCACAATCACGCGATCGCGTTACTGTAATCTTTTCAGGGTTAGCACCTTGATCAACCAACTGAGCTATTACCTTGCGTCCTAAAAATCCCGCTCCACCTGTAACTACAATCCGTTTATTACTCAAATCTATAGTTGTCATTTTACTTCTCTTTCTTGCCTAGATTTTAGGAGCATTTCCGCTCAATGAATCTAGAGACGTATCATGGTACGTCTCTAGATAACGCACCTTGAATTTGGTGTCGATGTCTATTAGCGATCAATAACCACTATTTAATCGTGCATTCTGCCGACATTCTGGCGGATCGTGGCAAGATCTGGAAACGAATTAGAACCATTGCCATTAGGAGAAGTTAAGCCTAATGCTTGCAAATCTGCTTCTACCATCAAAGCGACTAATTCGGGAAATGTGACAGAAGGTTGCCAACCTAATTTTTGCTTTGCCTTAGTGGGATCTCCGATTAGTAAATCTACTTCGGCTGGTCGTAGATAGCGTTGATCAAATTCGACATATTTATGCCAATCGAGATTCACATAACCAAAAGCTAGGTCAAGAAACTCCTCTACAGAATGAGTTTCACCTGTAGCAATAACATAATCATCTGGCTGATCTTGTTGTAGCATCAACCACATAGCTTTCACATAATCTTTAGCGTAACCCCAATCTCGCTTGGCATCGAGATTACCCAAGAAAGTATTTTTTTGTTTTCCAGCAATAATACGTGCGATCGCTCTAGTAATTTTGCGAGTAACAAACGTCTCACCTCTACGCGGTGATTCATGGTTAAATAATATCCCGTTGCAGGCAAATAACCCGTAAGATTCTCTATAATTTATCGTTTGCCAGTGAGCGTAAACTTTAGCACAAGCATAAGGGCTACGCGGATAAAACGGTGTAGTTTCCTTCTGCGGTACTTCCTGCACCTTGCCAAACATTTCAGAAGAACCAGCTTGGTAGAACCGTACCTGAATCCCAGTACGCTGTTGATAATCTCGAATTGCTTCTAACAAACGTAAAGTTCCCATCCCAACACTATCAACAGTGTATTCTGGAGAGTCAAAACTCACTTTGACATGGGATTGAGCGCCTAAATTATAAATTTCTACTGGTTTAACTTCCTCCAAAATTCGGCGTAGAGTCGTGCCATCGGTTAAATCTCCATAATGGAGAAACAACCTAGCTTGCTCATTGTGCGGATCAACATAAATGTGATCGATGCGATCCGTATTAAACGTAGAAGTCCGCCGGATAATGCCGTGAACTTCATAGCCTTGTTCCAGCAACAACTCGCTTAAGTACGACCCATCTTGACCTGTAATACCTGTAATTAGTGCTATTTTGCGTTCTGACATTCCCAATTTTCCTATCCAAAATTTATACTCTTGCAGTAGCTTTCCACTCAAGAGATTAATACCTATAATCCAAATAGAGAGAGATAGTTAATCATTCCCTAATCTAGCCGAAAACTTGCGCTTATAACTTTAGGCATTATCAACTACCCCTAAAGCAAAACATTTCAAGAGATTTTTCTCTACATTAGTAAGCGCCATTATTTTTAGGGGCAATCATTACCCCAATTGTTTTCAAAATTATCCAGATATCTAACCAAAAATTGCGGAAATTTACATAGTATACATCTATCTGGATGCGACGATTATAAGGTATATCATTGCGACCGGAAACTTGCCACAATCCTGTAATCCCTGGTTTAATTGTCAACACTTTGTCAATATGATGACCATACCTGGAAAGTTCTTCTGGTACTAAGGGACGTGGCCCAACAACACTCATATCTCCTTTCAAAACATTCCAAAACTGGGGAAATTCATCTAGGCTGGTAAGCCGAAGAAATTTACCAATTTTAGTAATTCGAGGATCGTGTTTTAGCTTGAAATTATCCTCAAATTCTTGGCGGATTTGCGGTGAATCTGAAATCAAATCCAACAACAGTTCATCAGCGTTTTGAACCATCGTTCTAAATTTAACACAACCAAAGCGTTGATGCTTTTTACCAACCCGTTCTTGGATATAGAAAATTGGGCCTGGTGAGCTAATGGCTATTAGCAAACCTAAAATCAGATAAATCGGCGAAAACAAGGTCAAAACCACTACGGAAAACAAGATATCAAATAGCCGCTTGGCTATTGCTCCATAAAAACGCGATCGCAGCAAACCAATGTTTCGGGTTCTAGACACCAGAGGTTGAAAACTCCGCGTCAACAACGACCGCAACACCTTGCCGGAGAGTAATTGGCTTTCGGCAGTCATGTTACTCCTTCAATTCACATTCACACACCACACAGTCCCAATCATAAAGCCACAAGACCTTTTGGTTCTATTTAAGAACACTAATTAGTGAACTATTTTTGACCAAAAGCTACTAGCCATCACATAAAACCTAATTTTTAGGGTATTTTATTGTCATTTATCAACGGCTGACGGTGCATAAAGCTGACTGCGGAGGGCTATTTTGACTTAAATTGGCGATCGCAGCGATCAAGGAAAGTTACATAAGAGTCAGCAAAAATGTTCGGGGAAAATTTGGTCGCCTGTAATCTGGCACTTTCGGGATTAAAAGAATGCTCGTAAGTTTCAAAGGTTTCTATTGCCGTTACTAAGGATGCTGTTGTTTGAACCGGAAAAAATAATCCAGTTCCTGTTTGTGGGTGTTCTCGGATATCCAACACAGTTTCTAATGCTCCACCAGCACCATAAGCAATTACTGGTGTACCACAAGCTTGAGCTTCTACCAAGGCAATCCCAAAATCTTCACAAGCTGCGTAAACAAAGGCTTTTGCTTGAGCCATATACTGCTCAACTACAGCATCGGGTTGCGCTCCCATTATTTTTACATTTGGTTTTGCTAGATGCCTAATCTGTTCTAATTCGGGCCCATTACCAATCACCACTAACTCTCGCCCTAATTGATTAAAAGCTTTAACTATTAAAGATACTTGTTTATAACTTACCAGTCGGGATACTGTGAGATAAAAATCATCTTTTTGTGGCTGAAACGAAAATCGCTCAATATTTACTGGTGGATAAATTACTTCCGCACTCCGGCGGTAGCAACGCCAAATACGACGTGCTGTATGTTGAGAGTTGGCTATAAAGTAATCTACCCGATTAGCAGAAATTACATCCCATTGGCGTATCCGATGTAGCAGATACCTAGCAAGCATTCCCTGAACGCCTGTTCCCATTCTGCTATTTTTAAGGTAATCAAAAGTTAAATCCCAAGCGTAGCGCATGGGTGTATGACAGTAGCAGATGTGCAGCTGATCTGGACTAGAGAGGATACCCTTAGCAACAGCATGGGAGGAGGACAAAATAACATCATAATTTCTTAAATCCAACTGTTCTATTGCTAAGGGCAACAGTGGTAAATATTTTTGAATACTTTTATCAGCATTAGGTAAGTTTTGGATAAATGTGGTGCCAATAGTACGTTTATATAGATAGCTTTCTGGATTAGTTGATTCAAAATCAATCAGAGCATAAAGATCTGCATCAATATGCTTTAAAATTTCTTGCACAACCAGTTCGGAACCGCCAGTAGCAATAGGTGTCAACCACTCATGAACTAAAGCGTATTTCATGTATTAGCCTTGGCAATAAGTCTTGAGTCCATTTAGTAAAATTGGCTCTGGTGCGATCGCTTGTTTTAATTGGTTAAGTGTAGATTTAACTGCGGTGCGTTCTTTTTTCTGAAAAGCTGCTACAAATTCACGAGTACTTTTACTTGTATCTCGATACATTTTAATCAAACCAGTTTGATAATCTTTCAGCTTACTGTCACTGACATTGATTGCTGCCATTTCTTTTGCGGCTCTGTCCATTGTATCAGCAACTTTGAGCATAGCATCAGGATTTTTGGCTTTGCCCCCATCTGTGAAAGCTTTTGCTTCACTGGCTGCTTTGTTAGTTACGTTTGTGATCTTTTCACACTGGGAAACTTTACTTCCGCTACAACTGACAATTAATAAAGTGATGGCGATAGTTGTCGTAAAAAGAACTGTATAGTGGCGCTGCAAAGGCATTGAGACTTTCCTGATCAGAATAATTTTAATAGCATATTTTATGCTGGCTACCATAACTTATTTTGTAAGCCATCTATAGCTTGTTAAGCTAGACTTTGCGCGATAGCGAAGCGCTGCTGCGAAGCGCACATCGCATCTTTTGAGGTGAAAAGAGAGCCTGCTGTTTCTGGAAAATCATGACTATTCAGCCTGATCCTGTCGAAACTAATTCCCCTCCTGATAGCCCTAATGGTACAGGTGCAAATCATTCTGCCCTAGCTGCGGCTGTCAGCAACCAGCCACAAGTGTATCCCTACTCAAGCACCAACATTGCTGGGAGCAATAATTATGCCCGCAAAACATCTCAAAATTCTGCTTTCTGGATTACCCTGAGTGCGATCGCATTTATGGTATTAGGTTTAGCTACTAATAACTTCTGGATTGGGATATCAGCAACAATTGTTGCCCTGGTGTTTTCCCTACGGATACTTTCACCTAGCTTCCAAGCATTACTAGATCAGTTAATCTTACCAGAACAGCGATCGCAACTATTCGCTATAATAACCGCCACTTTAGCGATCGCTAGTTTGCTAAAGTTTATTGGTTTTTACAAACGTTTGGGCATCTGGAGTCAACAGATCCACTGGGATGCTGTTGGATCACTAGCAGAATGGACTGGTGCTGTAGGACAAATTTTTATTGCTGTCCTCGCTGTCTATATTGCTTGGCAACAATATGTGATTTCTCGTGACTTAACAATTGAGCAAAATCGCCTCACAAATCAGCAAAATATTCTTACTCAACAGCAGACAATTGATACTTACTTTCAAGGGATATCAGATCTAGCATTAGACGACCAAGGCTTTTTGGAAGATTGGCCGCAAGAGCAAGCTTTCGCAGAAGGTCGCACTGCGGCATTGTTGAGCAGTGTTGATGCTGGCGGTAAAGCTAAAGTGCTGCGGTTTTTATCCCAATCAAAATTATTAACTCCATTAAAGCGCGATCGCCGTTTAGGTCGCCCCATTCTTAATGGCGATGGCGGTTATGCCGAAGACCGAGTTTATGGTGTCCGCGTAATTGATTTAGGTGTCATGTTAGCGGGAGCAGATCTTGCTGGCACTGATTTACGCTGGACAGATTTGAGTGAAGCTAATTTGGTCAACGCTAATCTTAGTGGCTGCGACTTAGTAAAGGCTAACCTATCCCGCACAATTTTGTATGAAGCTAAACTTGTTGGTGCTGATTTTCAGCGTGTGCGTCTATTCTACGGTTCAGTAGAAACTGCTAGTCCCCGCAGTCGCACTGAGCCTCCCAACTACAAAACAGGGGAATTTACTGGCGCAGTAGTTGAAAATGCTGACTTGACAGCTGTTCAGGAAATATCAGAGGAAAACCGACAATATTGTTGTGCGTGGAGTGGCGAAAAAACTAGAGCCACAATTCCAGGTGGCTGTGAGGGCATTCCTAATAAGTTAGGGAAATGAGGAAGATGGGCGAGATAGAAAACATTATCGCCTGCCCCCTTGCCTTTTTATAAAAAATTACAGATGTAGTCAGATAGGGTGCGGACATTCAATATTTCTGAAACCCCTGATCGCAAAGGCGCATGATTAAAGCTATAGGCGCTCTGCGCCGTGCCGAGTTCATGCCGTCAAAGCTAATAGCTGACTGCTGAGTGCTATACCTATTAAACCTGAATAGTTTGACCTGTTTCCGCAGAGCGACGCGCCGCATCAGCAACTTTCAGGGTATACAAGCTAGCATCTGCCGTTACATACAGAGGTGTACCCTGGGTTAAGTAATCTAAGACCATTTTGGTTTCCTTAGCAAATAATCCTCGGCGGCTACCGACTGCTATTGGTGTACTTGCTTCTGGCTGCACCAAAGTTCCTTGATCACCATGAAAAATTAATCCCCCTTGCTCACCATGAACTTCAAAAGTTCGTGACTCCTGCCAAAGGTTTTCGCCTTTACCATAAATAACTTCAGCCATTAGACCGCTGTTGAAGCGTAACTGTGCTGCACAGATACAGGCTGTGTAAAATGATTCACTACCCCAAAATCTAGCTTGACAACTAACAGTCGCAACTGTACCAAACAAATCTGTAAATCGGTGTAGCCTGGAAAGTGCGCCCATGAACGGAAAACCAAACAAATCTGGGTGGTAAGTCCACTTGCGGGGAGCAGGACGCTGAGGTGCTATGGTACTGTAGCGAGCATAAAAAGCTTCGCCAATTGTAGGTAATGATTGCTTGAGTGCTTGGTGTAAACCACCGAGTAGTTCAATATGTTCTATATGTAAAAGTTTGCCTTTAGCTTTAGCTAAAGATATAAGTTCTTCTGCTTCTGTGACATTTAGGGCAAGGGGATATTCAACAATTACGTGCTTGTCAGCTTCTAATGCAGCACGGGCGATCACACTATGGTCGCGGTTGATTGTGGAAACAATCACTAAATCTAGTTCTGGCAGTTCCACCAACTCCTCCCAAGAACCAATTGTTGAAGCTTGGTAGGTTTGACAAAATTCCTCGGTTTTAGCTGGTGTATGACCCGCAACAGCCACCAACTGCGATCGCGGATCTGATTGCAAAGTTTCAGACCTCAACTTAGCCGCATATCCAGTACCCACCATTCCCACTTTTAAAGGGATAGAATTATCCGCTAAAATCGGCAAACTTGACATTATATAGTTGTGACTAATTGAAACGATAACTAATCATAATGCAGTTCGATATTAACCACGCAGAATGTTAAATTCTGGCAAAAATTCTTCAGCAGTATAGGTGTCTAGGCTTGCCAAAATTGTTTAAGTATAAGTAATCAAGATGAAAGAGCGTAAATATTATTACGAATACCGTTCAACTTAATGTCAATTAAGCGTTACAAGTTTTAATTTTTCCCGTAGTATCAGAAAGAGAGCAAAACCTCAAAGCCCACTAGCTCTATGCTGATGGAGTTGGTGACTGAATAGGTTAATATCTCACCATCAAACCTGTCAATAATCACAGGGTTGTTGGTCAGATCCGTTAGCTCTATTTCCACTAAAACCGTAAGTCACAGGTTAAGTGACGCTTGTGGAGCTAAAATTGCCTGTGTGAGTAACCTGTGCGAGGTAGTCTTAAACCTCAAAGCAGGAACTTCAGGAAATTAATGTTCTAAGCTCTATAAGCAATTTGCACACTTGTGGTGCTTGTTTTCAGAGGCATTTCTAGTTTAAGAACCCACAAGAAGTGGGAATTTTCAAACTGCCGTTTCGATTTAATAGAGAGGACTACTGAATGGCAACTTACAAAGTCACGTTAATTAACGAAGCTGAAGGTCTCAACACTACAATTGACGTTGACGACGATACCTATATTCTTGACGCGGCTGAAGAGCAAGGCATCGATTTACCATATTCTTGTCGCGCTGGTGCTTGCTCTACTTGCGCTGGCAAGATCAAATCAGGTGAGCTTGACCAATCCGATCAATCTTTCCTAGATGACGATCAAATCGAAGCTGGTTACGTTCTTACCTGCGTAGCTTACCCTAAATCTGATTGTACAATTCTTACCCACCAAGAAGAAGAACTCTATTAAGGTCAAAGCTTTAAAGGCTCTAGCAGGGACACGAAAGTTTTGTGTTCCTGCTTTAATTTTTTGGCTGAATGAGCGCAAAACCTTGATATAGCGGTCAGCACTCAGATGATAGCTACGCCACGGCGCAGAGCGCCTACAGCCGTCAGCTTTTTTAAAATATTTTATTCCCAAAGCTTTCAGAATAGATGCGTGTCCTAACTGCCTTGGCGGTTGCTATATCTTTAATTTTTGGAAGTGGTGCTAGAAGTAGCCTGCCCATTGAAATTGAAAATTTTATTGTTGATTGCTTGAATTTGGGTTCCAGGATAGTAAAAACTCAGGATTTGCTCTCCTGTCCAACCTTTTTTGGCTAAATTATAAGCGCCTGTTTGACTAAGCCCTACTCCATGCCCTAATCCACCCCCAACAAAAGTATATCCTTTGAAGGTTTTATCTTTGTTATAAACGGGTTCTAGATAAAATAAGGTGCTACGGGGTGCAATGAAGGCGCTGCGGACATCATCTTTGTAGACCTCAACAACACCTTTATCTGTTTCTACCCCAAGTTTGAGAATTCTTCCAGCAGGCGATCGCTCTACTACCGCTATTTGCTCAATTTTTTTAAAATTGGCAAGGGGATGCTTAGTTTTCTTGAGATAGCGTTGTAAATCTTTTGTAATATCGGTGAGTGTACTTGTTCTGCGCCAACGGAAGGTGTTCCAACCCTTTTCGTTAAATCCCTGCTTCAAGCTAATAAATTGGCGCAAGTTTTCTTCATTTGCCAAAGATCTACGGGACAAATCCCAAATATTTTGAGTTGAATCAATTACAGGTTTGAGATAAGGACGCTTGGCACCATTCCAGACATCATCAAATTGTGCGGTAACTCCACCTGTAGTCGAAGAATAGAGAGCATCAACAATCTGATTATCGTAGGTTAAGACTTGGCTTTTGGTAGCTGCGATCGCTTGATCTGAGCTTGCACTGGTTCCCGTTAAGCCTTTATAAACCTGGCACTGAGTATCGGCACAAATTTGGTAGCCATCAATAGCAAATCTACGCAAGTTTTTGAGAGCGTAAGTTCTAGCAATAATTGCTTGCGCCTCCATAGCTCCATAGGGCGCATTATAATCAATTTCGTGAGGCACTACACCTCGCAAATATGTCTCTAATGGCACTTCATTAATTAGGGTGTATGTACCATAAGAGTTGGGTTTTAGCCGTAAACTTCCCCCATATATCCGACCGAATTGATCATCCTTACCTTTTTTAACCTTAATTAAATCTTTTTTTGAAGTTATTTCTAAATTTTTGCGGTTGTAGCGCAAACCATTGACAACCCAAGAGACTCGTGTTTGTTTCGGTAAGATGTTTGTATCTAAATAAGCTGTTTTCTGACCTTGCTCTTGTAAATTTTTTAACAGCAAGCGTCGCAGTAAAGGTGTGTTATAGACACTCCTTTTAGCCCAAACGTGCCAGCGTTCAGGTTGTGCTAGTTCCACTGCAATACCTTTCTTCCGCCATGTCTCAGCAGTGTCTTCCGCAGTTTCAAAACTTCGGTAATTACCCAAGACAAGCCTTTCATCTACGGCTGGTACGGGTAAAGCTTGCATAAGTGCTTCCAGCTTAATTTTTTCAACCTCAAGGGTTTGCGGCTGCATATTACCAGCTAGAAAGTGTAAGGTTAGGCGATCGCCTTTGGTCGCTTCTAAGGTTAACTCCTGATTCGGTTCCTCACCAAATCGTTGTACAATGCCAACTTTCAATTCCACTTCGGGAATTTTTGGGCTCGGCCCTGATGCTCCGGTGAGTCCAAATAGACAAAATGCCATCAAGACATTACGGGATAAGTGGCTCAATTTTTTCCCGGTTTCAGCTTGAATAATCAACATTTTCCTCAAGACACACCTTGTTGCTTGATAAATACGCCAAGAATAGAACAGTTTTTAGTCGGGATCAACTTTTGTATATCAGTTTGGAGTTTTATGTCAATTGTTGCTTTATCTATACATATTGTGATCGACCAACTGGAATAATTTGCCACATTGCTCAGAATTTTCTAGAGTGATGTGAAATTAGTTGCTAAATAAAGTCATAACGACTATGATTTAAATAAATGAGTCTTCACGGGAGCAACAGTTCGTGTGAAAAGCTTGGTAAAAGAGATTCCTATAAAGCAGATTCGCCGTCCCTTGCCACGACAAAACGACCCCACTAAAGTAGCAGTTTTAATGGAGTCGATTAAAGAAATTGGGCAGCAAGAACCTATCGACGTGCTAGAAGTAGATGGTCAATACTATGGGTTTTCAGGTTGTCACCGCTATGAAGCTTGTCAACGATTGGGTCAAGAAACAATTCTTTGTAACGTCCGCAAGGCTCCCCGCTCAGTTTTACAAAGGCATTTAGCTTAATGGCTAATTGCTAAGATTGACAGGTAAAGTCCTGAAATTTGCCGTTATAGCGGACAACAAGGCTTAAAATACATCTGTAATGACATCTTTTCCGCTTGATATCAGCATTTTGACCGTTTTTAGTAAATTAGGAGCAGTTTATGCAAACTTCAGATAGAACGATGAAAGTTAATATTGGCATTGACGAGAACGCTCGTAAAGAAATTGCGGAAGGGCTTTCTCGTTTGTTAGCTGACACTTATACCCTTTACCTGAAAACGCACAATTTTCATTGGAACGTTACAGGGCCAATGTTTCAGACATTACACTTAATGTTTGAAGCACAATATAACGAACTAGCTTTAGCAGTTGATTTAATTGCTGAACGTATTCGCGCTTTAGGATTTCCCGCGCCAGCTACTTACAGCGAGTTTGCTCAATTAAGCTCAATTCCAGAAACTCCTGGCGTTCCAAAAGCACACGACATGATTCGTTTGTTAGTGGAAGGTCAAGAAGCTGTTACCAGAACAGCGCGGTCAATCTTTCCAGTAATTGAACAGGTAAATGACGAACCGACAGCAGATTTATTAACCCAACGGATGCAAGTGCATGAGAAGACCGCTTGGATGTTAAGAAGTTTGTTAGAAGAATAAACAAAACATAGTAAGTAGTTGGAGGCTGGTTATAGGTCATGGGTCATTGATAATTGATAATTGTTAATTACTTGTGACTCCTGGCTTCTATTCAAAATGAATCAATCTGGTAATAGAGATTTGACCCACCAGTTGCAGCAACTAATGCAACGGGTGGGTATTTCTAGTTTTAATGAACTAAGCAAACAAACTGGCGTTTCTAAACGACAGTTCAAGCATTTGCGACTGGGAGAAGTTTCGCAGATGCGGGTAGAAACTCTGGTGAAGATTAGTCAAGTGCTGCAAGTGTCAGTAACTGAGTTACTGAAAACTTTTAGCGAGGTAGAGATAGCTGAGGATACAGATACACAAACTGCTTTGAAACAGGAATACGAACGTTTGCAAGAGCAACTAAGACAGCAGCGCGAGTCTTTAGTTCAGGAATTTCAGCAGGCAAGCTTGCAAATTTTGGAATCTTGGTTGCTACAGTGGCCAACTGCTGCTAAAGCGGCTTCGGATAACGCGCAGTTACCAGCAGTGAGGTTGTTGCCGTTAGTACGACCAGTTGAGCAGTTAGTGCAAAAATGGGGAGTAGAAGCGATCGCATCTGTAGGCGAAGAAATACCTTATAACCCGCAGTACCATCAATTAATGGAAGGAAGCGCCCAACCAGGAGAGCAAGTAAGGGTGCGTTACACAGGGTATCGACAAGGAGATAAACTCCTCTTTCGTGCGAAAGTTAGCCCCTTAACAATTATCAATGACCAATGACCAAGTTATGCCCTAGGCATTTATTCTCTCTTTAGGAATAATTAAGTTGGGTTTCTCCCATTTGACTGATGAAGTCTATGTGTAGATTTGTTGCACTGGAGTTAGCGCCAAATTCTGGAGAACATTAATAATGCCTAAGTTAAATATTGGTTTATCTGAAGAACAACGCCAAGGCGTGATTGAATTGTTGAATCACGATTTATCCGACGCTTACCTGCTATTGATTAAAACCAAAAAATACCACTGGGACGTTGTTGGGCCACAGTTCCGTTCACTGCATACACTGTGGGAAGAACATTATAATGCGTTAACGATCAACATAGATAAGATAGCCGAACGGGTTCGCACTTTGGGTGGCTATCCAGTTGGTACAGCAGAAGGTTTCTTGAAGTATGCTTCTATCAAAGAAGCTGCGGGTACTCTACCTAATGCCTATGGTATGGTAGAAAACTTAGTGATAGATCATGAACAGGTGATCCGTAATTTGCGTGACCATATTGATCAGTGCGATGAAAAATTCCACGATCAAGGTACTGCTGATTTCTTGACTGGGTTGATGGAACAGCATGAAGAAATGGCTTGGATGTTGCGTTCCTTTATTGAAGGTGATGCAATTTCTCCAGACGGTAAGCTATCCTCAGACCTCAAAGTTCCTGTTGAAATGAAGTAATTTTTGATAACAAGGATAAAAAAGGTAGGGATTTTCCTACCTTTTTTTGTGTTTGGCAATGTTAACCACACCCCCAGCCTCTCTCCGTGTAGAGGGAGGGAAGTTTGATTTTATAACGGTCAGGACTTATTCATAAAATTCAGTGACCAAAATTGATTATTGATTATTGTTAATTGCTAAAGGATTGAGCCAGCGCAGCATTTCTTGTTTTAATTGATGCAAGTCTCGATAAACTTCTTGCTTCATCCACTGACCAAGGGCATCAAATGGCGTATATACTGAGCTAACTTGCCATTTAAAATCTTGCCCTAATGGGGTTACGTGGCTACCTTTAAGAATTTGACTTGTAATCATCCCTGGAAAGCGTTTATCTAAGGTTTCTCTTAGTACAAGGGATTGATCAAGGTTATCGTTGTTAAATTTGATAATTAAGTTGCGTTTAACTTGGTAACGCTGAGAAATGAGGGAGATTGTTTCTAATGGGGAAGGTGTAAATTCGACTGTAAAGGCGGTAGAAAATTGTTCTACTAAAGGAACTGCATCACGGGCAGCAAAATTATTAAAGGAAATTAGAATATTACCTGCCCTTTCTACTGGAAACAGGCTACCGATGAGCAAGTGCAGTTTACAACCCATGCTATGTCCTACTCCATAGATGGGAAGGTAGCGACGGCGCAGCAGGGATTTTGCTCGTAATTGTTCTAGGGTGCGATCAAAACTCTGGTGAACGGATTTAGCGATCGCCGTATGATCGAATGTATTGACAAATGGTGTGGCAATAATCGCATAGTTTTTACTAGCTAAGTCTTCTAGTAATAGCCGATATGTTACGTGGGGTGCTGTAGCGACGAACGCACCGCCTAGAAAATGTACAATCCCAGTGTGATATCGGGGAATGTATACCCAATTACCGTTAACTTCCTGCCATTCCATTGAACAATACCTTGTGCGATCGCTCTCTACCCATTCATTATTGTAAGCTTTCATTCAAGCAAGAGGATACAGCCAACGGCGACGGGTGTGTTATCTGGATGTGGTTGCTCAAAGGTAATCATTCGGGATCTAACTAACCCAAAATTCACCTAAAAATATATTGAACTTAAAAAAGCCCCTGTTTCCAGCATCGTATTGGTTAGATACTAAAGCCTAGAGAAGAATTAAGGAAATATAGCCGAATTAATATAAATGCGGATTAGTAAAAATACTGACGTTATATAGGTGCATAAGGTCTATTGAATCAAACTTACGCAAAACTTCATGTGGTTATGATGCCCGCATGACATTTGTATAGACACGAAATATATATTGTGACTATCTTAAGTCAGTTAGGTTATCTACCTCAGCCTTGTTTAACTAAAGATTTACTTTGAGTCTTGCTGAGAATGTACCTTATTACTTAGCCTTATTGACACTCAAGGCAGATAACAGTTTATTAGTTTTGAGTATATATTAAAAACATAACGAAGACCATGAATAAGCTAAAAAATTATTATATTTAACTTTTATTTTTTGACCTCCAGATTATAATTGGAGGTCATTTTATTATTGGTATATGACGATACATTTGTTCTAAGCATAAAACGCAATATTTAAGGTGATGTATGAGACACTTTAACATCTGTCATAAGACTGATAGACCTAATAGGCAATTAAGGAGATTATAGAAGTGTGAGGAGTGAGAATTGCAATCGAAAAGCCCTTGGAGTCGAAACACGGACAGACGCCCAGGGGCTTTTCAGTTTTTGGGCGATCGCTAACTATTAAGTAAGTATGTGGTTAAAATTAAACGTTACTTGCGACCTCTGGGACTGGTTGCTGGTGACTGGGTAAACTCTTACAAGTTTATTGATACCCACCTACTTAGTTATTTGATAAAGCTACAGAGTAATGACATCCTTTTTTCGCCCCAGTGTTGATGCGATGGCTGGGTATATTCCTAGCCAGCAACCGAAGCCTGATACACCGATTATTAAGCTTAATACTAACGAGAATCCTTATCCGCCTTCTCAGGCTGCGATCGCAGTTCTGCGTAACTTAGATCCTGAATGGCTGCGGCGTTACCCAGATCCTTATGCTAATGATTTTCGGCAAGCGACTAGCGAAGTGTTAGGTGTTCCAGTTGACTGGATTATTGTTAGTAATGGCAGTGATGATTTACTAAATCTGATTGTGCGTACCTGTGCCGATTTTGGGCGCAAAGTAGTTTATCCGATGCCAACTTATGTCTTATATCGCACGTTAACAGATATGCAGCCTGCCGAATGTGTGGAAATTCCTTATAAAGAGGATTATTGCTTACCAATTGAGGAATTGGTAGCAGCAAATGGTGCAGTAACTTTTATTGCAACGCCTAATAGTCCATCGGGTCATGTGGTTGCAATTGCAGATTTGCGACAATTGGCAGCGAGGTTATCTGGTGTTTTAGTAATTGATGAAGCTTATGTTGACTTTGCTGAAGAAACAGCGTTGCCTCTGGTGAAAGAATTTGAGAATGTAATTGTGATTCGCACCTTATCTAAGGGTTATTCTTTAGCGGGTTTGCGCTTAGGGTTTGGAATTGCCAATCCCAAGCTATTGAGTGGGTTGTTTAAAATGAGGGATAACTATAATATTGATGCGATCTCTTGTCTGGTTGGTACGGCAGCAATGCGCGATCAAGCTTATAAAAATGAATGTGCCGAAAAAGTGAAGGCATCACGGGCAAAATTAGCAGTAAATCTCAAGCAATTAGGCTTTAAAGTGTGGGATTCGCAAACTAATTTTCTGTTAGTGCAACCACCTAAAAGCAATGCAGAGGAAATTTATCTAGCTTTGAAGGAATTAGGAATTTTGGTGCGTTATTTCAAGCAGCTTGGTTTAGAGGATAAGCTTCGGATTACGGTTGGTACTGATGAGCAAAATCAGGCGCTAGTTGAGGCGATAAGGAATGAGGGAGGGGAGAGGGGGGAGGAGAGAGGAGAAATTTTTATAAAAGGTTCGTGAGTAATAACTCATGTTTATAATGCGAGCGCATTTAGAACAGTTAAATCTGCACTATATATAGTGCAGATTTAATTGTTAAGGGAAACACCAAAAAACTTAGGTGCAGTTACAAATTTTAACTATTGGTACTCGATACCAATGCACTATTAGGATTAACGTCTCTAATTGTTGTCACGTGAGCTTGCTTCAGCAGTTTTTGGGTACAAGGCACCAAATTCTTTTAATGCTTGTCCTGTTTCTTCCGCAATATTTTTAGCTCGTGCGCCTGGAGCGTCTTCTGTTTCGCGAGCTTCTTGCTTCCACTCGTTTGCTGTTTTAGGTCTTACGGAATCAGTTTGATGTGCTTTTTCTAAAACTTGTTCAGCAATAGCTCTGCTATTGCTTGCAGAATCTACATTTGTCGTCAGTAATAGAAAACCAACTGCGACAACAGCTAAAAAGCGTTTTGCTTGAAATCCATTAAGTAGAGAAGAAATCTGCGCGATCGCACTAGAGATTAAATTTTTCATGCTAATACTGGGTGACTTTTTTTCAATTATTTTCCACATGATTCCAAGGTTAGTACCATAAAAAGCATTATTCCTCTAACAAAAGTTATATCTGGAATAAAAAAACGGTTTTCAGAGTAGTACAAAAGCAATAATTATCTCAACAATGGCAAATTAGATACGTTCAAAAAGGCGTATTTGCTCGTATTTCTAAGGTTTTTCCAGATTGCGGATGCTCAAAGCGCAGTTCCCTAGCGTGTAGATGTAAGCGATTACCTGCACAGCATCCATAGAGGCGGTCGCCTAAAATCGGTATTCCAAGTCCTCTAGGATCAGCCGCGTGAACCCTTAACTGATGGGTGCGTCCTGTTAGTGGTATAAATTCTAGGCGAGTGTAGTCTCCTTCCGTTGCAATAACCTGGAAGCGAGTTAAGCTTGGTTTACCTTTTTGCCAATCAACTTTTTGATAAGGGCGATTTTCTGGATCTCCCCAGAGAGGTAATTCAATCACACCTTGATTGGTTGTTATAGAACCCGAAAGTACCGCTTCATAAATTTTGTGAATTTGTCGTTGCTGAAATTGCTGGCTGAGTTGACGATAAGTTTGAAGATCTCGCGCCAGTAGTAAAATACCAGATGTTTCTTGATCGAGGCGATGCACAGCC
Organism: Oculatellaceae cyanobacterium; assembly: GCA_036702875.1. Taxonomy (GTDB): domain Bacteria; phylum Cyanobacteriota; class Cyanobacteriia; order Cyanobacteriales; family PCC-9333; genus Crinalium. The sequence continues at coordinate 30,234 of DATNQB010000032.1, forward strand.
ATCAGCTTCATGCCATCGGGTAAGAGATGACGTAAGCGACTGAGAATGCTATCTTGGCGATCGCGATAACGACCAGGTACAGAAAGCAAACCTGCGGGTTTATTCACAGCAATCAGCCATTTATCTTCATAAAGAATTGGTAAAGAAACCTCTCCCCAAACCCCTGCCCTACTAGGGGAGGGGCTTTCTCTTTCTCCCCCTTCCCTACTAGGGAAGGGGGCAGGGGGGTTAGGTGATTTTAACCCCGAAAGCAAAAATCCCATCAATGGCTGACATCTTTCCGCACAAGCGCCATAGAAATTTCCTTGAACTTTATCTTCATTCGTTGAACCCCACCACAACTCTGCCATTGCTAGTGGTTTTAAATTATGAGTTGCAGCATAATGAAGCAACTTTGGGGCGCAACAGTCACCTGTACCAGTTGGTATTGAACCTCCTGGCATTAATTGCTGTAACGATAAAGATTGCCCAGAAAAATTAGTCAAGCTGTAAACAGCGTGCATTTGTGCTTGGAGTTGGCGGGATAGTTCTTTACGCTGTTGTTTCAGTTCACTTACCCGCGCATCTGCCTTTGTAATTAAATCTTTAAGCGGTTGCAATACTTCATTTTGTTGGCGTTTAAGTTTTCGTTTTTCTATTCCCTGCTGACGGCTTTCTTCATCAAGTTGTTCAAGTGCAAAAGTTAAAACTTCTCCTGTTAAAGTTTGACAGAGTATCTGGCGTTTTTCTTGTCGTTGTTGTTTGGAATTAAGATGGCGATCGCTTATTGCTTTTAACTGCTGCTCAAAGTCATGAGACAAACTTGCAAACTGCTGTCTTTCTGGCAGTTGTTTTAAATTAATAAGTTCCTGTTTAATTGCTTCCAATTGTGCTAAAGTACGTGCTTCTTCTAAAGCAACTTCATCTCTACCTGGAATTGGCGGAACCCAACCATCAACCACGCTGCAACCATTCAAAAGACCAGAAAATGCTTTGATGATCCGTTGTTCACCATTCGGCAGTTCTACTAACAGTATTCCATACATTTTGCCCTCAGATGAATAACAGTTGTTTTGGGCAAGATGCTGCATTAAATTAAGTGCGATCGCTTCTACTAAAGCTGTACGCGGTAGCCTCAATAATTCACCACTTTTAGGACATCGCCCTTCATAATAATAACTTGGCAAGGAATCGCTGATAGCCGTATCACTGCCAATAAAATTTGAAATTAGATATACAATAACCATACGGTACAGAATGTTGAATTTGGGTTATAATAAAAAAAAAATTCCAAGTTTATATATTGTTATCAATATTGTTGACTATAATAAAATGTCATACAGTGATTTTAAAACTATTGAACAAGCTGTTTCCGCCTTGGGATTAACAGTTGAGGATACTTTTCATTTATTTAGTCATATTGCACCAATTGAACCTTCCCAACGATTGAAAGAAACATTAGATGAAACACTAGATTTAGCAGCAAGTATTAGTACTGAAAAAGCTCGCTCTGAATTAATTATAACTCCCGTATTACTAGAAGTAAGGCGAATCTTTAAAAACAAAGTCGGTTATTTTTCTGGTAACACCTTTAATATTGATGAATCCAAAGGTTTAACGGGTGCTTGTGATTTTCTTTTAAGCGCATCCAGTAATCAATCTCTAGTAACTGCTCCTGTCTTGACCTTAGTTGAAGCAAAAGATAATGATATCCGCATTGGATTAGGGCAATGTGTAGCTCAAATGGTTGCCGCTCAAATATTTAATCTTCGTAAGGGTATAGAAAATCAAGTCGTTTATGGTGCAGTTTCGACAGGTACTAACTGGAAATTTCTCGTCCTAGAAAACCAGGTGGTCAAAATTGATTTAACTGAATATTTCATTAATCAATTAAATCAAATTTTAGGGATTCTTTGTGAACCATTTAGAATTTATTTTTAACAACAAAATATCCAAACGTTCCCAGTTTGAACTTAGGAATGATACACTTTATTAACCGCATTTCCAGGTTGAACCTGGAAACTTATTACCAAAGGCTCTGCCTTAATATAATTCCAAAACTAAGTTATGGGACGTAGCCGCTACCATGTATTAGGAGAACAGCCACATTTTATTACCTGTACAGTAGTTAATTGGATACCGCTATTCAGTAGGGTTGAGTTAACGCAAATTATTTTCGATTCACTCAGTTTTCTACAAAGCAAAGAACGTTTGAGATTATATGGTTATGTACTCATGGAAAACCACCTGCACTTAATAGCATCAGCTACTAATTTATCCAGAGAATTAGGTATTTTTAAATCCTTTACGGCTCGATCAATTATAGACTGGCTGAAGGAAAAGCAACAAAAACATATATTAGACCAACTCAAATTTTATAAATTACAACACAAAGTAGATCAAGAGTATCAGGTCTGGCAAGAAGGATTTCATCCGCAAGCGATTTTAAATGAACAAATGTTTAAACAAAAGTTAGATTATATTCACAATAATCCGCTTAAGCGTGGTTATGTAGATGATCCTGCTCATTGGCGATATTCTAGTTATCGCAATTATATTGATCAGCCAGGATTGTTGCAAGTAGATGTAATTGATTTTTGAGTTTTCTCGTTTTTCGTTACCAGGTTGAACCTGGTAACGCTACTACAGAGGCTCTGCCTCTGGTATAAATGAAGGCAGAGCCTTCAATATAAAACGGATGCAGAATCACGGTAAAATGCCATAATTTTTTTACTAGCTGAGATTATTGTGTTCATATATTAAAAATTAAATATTTGTATAGAGCAACACCGACATTTAAAATTTATGCTAAAGATACACTTTATTAACCTCGTTACCAGGTTCAACCTGGTAACGCTATTACAGAGGCTCTGCCTCTTTAAATGAAGGCAGAGCCTTCAAGAAAGGCATTCCCAGGCTCTAGCCTGGGAACGAGGGGCGAGGGAGTCTAAAACCGTTCTATCGACTCAAACTTTTTGCCCACATCAACCTTTGCACCTTCCCCACAAGTCCGAGGTGTCGGAAATATTTTCCCAGGATTAGCTAACCCTTTGGGATTAAAAACTTGCCTTACCCATTGCATAGTTTCTAAGTCTGTTTCACTAAACATTTCTGGCATATAACAACGTTTATCCGCACCAATACCATGCTCTCCAGAAATACTACCGCCAACTTTTACACAAAGTTTAAGAATCTCTCCGCCTAATTCTTCAACTTTCTCTAACGCACCATGCACAGCATTATCATAAAGAATCAGCGGATGTAAGTTGCCATCTCCAGCATGAAACACATTAGCAACATAATAGCCGTGTTTTTTGCCCAGTTCTTCAATTTCTTTAAGTACGTATGGTAATTTTGTACGTGGGATAACTCCATCTTGTACATAATAATCTGGGCTAATTTTACCCATTGCTGCAAAAGCAGCTTTGCGACCTTTCCATAACTTTAAGCGTGTTTCTGGATCGCTGGCGCTGGTAATTGTCCGTGCGCCGTTATTTGTACAAATTTCTGAAATTAGCTGTTTATTAGTATCTACTTCTACTTGTAAGCCATCAATCTCTACTAACAAAATAGCGCCAGCATCTCTTGGATAACAATTAGTTCCAACTACATCTTCAACAGCGTTGATACTGAAGTTATCCATCATTTCGATACCGCCTGGAATAATCCCAGAACTGATAATATCGGAGACAGCCCCGCCAGCTTCTTCTACTGTATTAAAATCAGCTAAAATAACACAAATTGATTCAGGAACTTTAACGATTTTTAAAGTAATTTCTGTAGCAACCCCTAATGTACCTTCGGAACCTACAAATATACCTGTTAAATCATAACCAGGCATTTCTGGGATTTCTCCCCCAATATCAACAATTGAGCCATCAGGGGTAACTATTTTTAATCCTAAAACGTGGTTAGTGGTAACACCATATTTTAAGCAATGTACACCACCAGAATTTTCGGCAACGTTACCACCAATTGAGCAGATAATTTGACTAGACGGATCGGGGGCGTAGAAAAAACCAGCACCGCTAACTGCTTGTGTTACCCAGTTATTAATAACTCCTGGTTGGACTACTACGCGCTGATTTTCTAAATCAATGCTTAAAATTTTACTCATTAAAGCGGTGACAATTAATACACAGTCTTCTACTGGTAATGCACCACCAGATAAACCTGTGCCAGCACCACGCGCTACCCATCCAATGTTATTGCGATCGCATATTTTCAATATCTCCGCCACTTGTTCGGTTGTACGCGGTAACACCACCACCGCAGGGCGTTGTCTGTAGCTGGTTAAACCATCACACTCATAAGTAATTAACTCCTCACGGCGCTGCATCACACCCTGAGTGCCAACGACAGCTTCAAATTGCTTAACAATTGGTTGCCAGTTCCGTTGTTGTACTTTTTCTTCAGTAAGCATAAATAGTTTCCTTAAAAAACGTGATGCTGATACCAAGCATACGGTTTCACCGCTTTGCCGTGTTAACTGGGAAACGATGGTGTTACATTGAATAATGGAATAGCTGCATCCATATATATATCTTAGGTAATTATTCTGGTATTTTTTTTAATTAGCAATAAAATCTCCAAGTTATAAATATGATAGCTGCTTTAGTTTACTAATTATTAGTGTAAAAATAGATAAATTATCTATTAATTCCACAACAAAAAGTGATTTAACAAACACCTATGACTTTAATCCGTATTGCAAAATTCTGGAAAATCCCAGAAAGCCAAGCAACACCAGAAGCAGCTTTTTTCAATCGCCGTCGCTTCTTAAAAACCTTAATTGGTGCTGGCATTGGTGCAACAATCTTACCTGTTACTGGCTGCGAAAATAACTCGGAAATAGAAACAGGCAGCATATCAGGTACATATCCAGCTTACTCAACTTTAAATATTAATCCCAATTTCGCCAAAGTTGACCGACCAATAACAGAGGAATTTTTATCCTCTAAATACAATAACTTTTATGAATTTGGTGGCACAAAATCTATTTGGAAAAAAGCTCAAACATTACCCACTGACAACTGGAAAGTAGAAGTTAGTGGTTTAGTCAATAATCCTGGTACTTATGACTTAGATGACATCCAGAAAAAATTTCCTTTAGAAGAACGTATCTATAGATTTCGATGCGTAGAAGCTTGGGCAATGGTAGTGCCTTGGGTAGGTTTTCCGATGAAATTATTGGTGAAAGATGTAGAACCAAAATCTAATGCTAAATTTGTGCGGTTTACTTCTTTTTATGACACCAAAATTACTACTGGCCCTGGATTTTGGGCTGCTGGTTATCCTTGGCCCTATACGGAAAGTTTACGCCTTGACGAAATGACAAATGATTTGGCATTTTTCGCCACAGGCATTTATGGTCATAGCTTACCAAAACAACATGGCGCACCGATTAGGGCTGTAATTCCCTGGAAGTATGGTTATAAAGGTGCAAAATCAATTGTAAAAATTGAATTTTTGGATAAACAACCAGCAACATTTTGGAATACTCTGGATTCAAATGAATATGATTTTGAGGCAAATGTTAACCCAAATAAGCCTCACCCAAGATGGTCACAAGCAACAGAACGTTTAATGGGGAAAGGGCCTAGTTTTAGTTGGGAAAAACGCCCAACACTTTCTTATAACGGTTATGGCGAATTTGTGGGACATCTATATAAGATCTAACATACCTTCCAAAAATGTAGAGATGCGAAATTATGCGCTACGCGAACACGTCTCTACATTGGTTCTAATGATCTCAATCCCCACTGAGGGGATAGGTATTCCTAGTTGCTCTGATAAGATAGCAGGGCAAACGTGAACCGTAACACTGTAGGGAAACGTCGGTGAGAGTCCGAGGCTGTGCCGCAACTGTAAACGAACAAGGTAGAAAAGTAGTGCTACCTTACTTGTAAGCCAGAATGCCTACCTGTTACTTGCTCACTATACTTCCTGCGTTGCATAGGAACGGAGCTTAATATAATGCCTAATGCTAATTCCACTCTAATTACGACTTTGACATCACCTACTGAATCTCTGCAATTGCCACCTTTACCGCTACAACGCCCTTTATTATTAATTGGTCACGGCACTAAAGATCAAGAGGGACGGCAAAGCTTATTAGATTTTGCTGCTGCTTATCAATCTTTAGATACCTCACGCCCTGTACTTCCTTGCTTTTTGGAACTTACAGGCCCGACAATTCAGGAAGGTGTAGATCGGTGTATAGAAGAAGGCTATACGGAACTTTCAGTATTACCAATTTTATTATTTGCTGCTCGTCACAATAAGTTTGATATTACCAATGAGTTAGACAGGGCAAGAGCTAGACACCCTCAGCTTAAGTTTCACTACGGGCGGCATTTTGGAATTACTCCTGCAATTATAGATTTGTGGCGATCGCGCCTTGCCCAAATCGACGATCCTGATTACAATCGTTCCGATACAGTACTACTCTTTGTTGGTCGTGGTTCTAGTGACCCCGATGCTAACGGCGATGTCTACAAACTCGCCCGTATTGTTTGGGAAGGTAGCGGTTATCAGACTGTAGAAACTTGTTTCATCGGTATCACTCACCCTCGCTTAGAAGAAGGTTTCCGCCGCGCCAGACTTTACCAACCTAAACGGATTATTGTTTTACCCTATTTTCTATTTACTGGACTGTTAGTTAAAAAGATTTTTGACACGACTGCACAACAGCAAGAACAATATCCAGATATTTCTCTAACTTGCCTGCCAGAAATGGGTCTTCACCCGCTATTACTTTCTGTTCTTAGAGAAAGGGAAATTGAAACCCAACTCGGACAAGTGCAGATGAATTGTGAAATGTGCAAATTTAGATTAGCTGCGGTTGGTAGTAGCAATCATAATCATCATACTCACGATCATACTCCTCACCATAGTCACAGTCATGATCACAGTCATGGTCACTCCCACGGGGCTGTTGATCCTTATGCAGATTTAGAACAATATCATGACAGAATTTGGCAAGCACCTTAACAATTATCAATTATTAATTAACAATTAACAATGACCCATAGTTAATCGCTAAAAATGTCCCAAGAATTTACTATTGGTGAGAAAGTTCGGGTTGTAACATTACCCCCATACGTGAAAACTGCTGAACCAATGCCGATGCTACGCCCCCCTGAAGTGATTCATATCGGGGAGGAAGGAGTTGTCATAGATAGGCGACCTGGAGGTTATTGGGGTGTCCGCTTTAGCAAAGGAGCTTTTCTGCTCGATAGTCAGTATATCGAAGCGATCGCACCAACACCACAACAAGAGTGAAACCCCATCAGACACAAAATTAGATGAAAAATAAACATCTTCTCTCATGGGAATGTAGAGATGTTGTATACAACGTCTCTACAATAAACTTACTTATCTAAAACTAACTCAGCAATCAAAGGCAAATGATCTGATCCCACATTTGCTCCAGTTCTAATATTTAACACTTTAATTTCTGGGCTAATTAGAAAATGGTCTATTGGAATTAATAATAGCCAAGATAGCGGTGGTTTAATTGGTGAAAACTTAGCTTCTGTGGGCCATGTGGGTAAAATCCCAAAACCTTGTCTAGCATTTCGTAAGCCAGTTTTTTGAATAAAATCTTTGTAAGAATGCGACCACATTGTTGTATTCAAATCACCTATAATCAATTTAGGTTGTTTTAGCTGTTTTACATAACTACTAACTGCATTTAACTGTTGCTTAGTAGAAAGTAGTAATTCTGGTTGAAGTGGTGGCAAGAAATGAGTAGCAACTAAAGAAATTACTTGTTTATTAATTAACAAATCTCCGACTACACTAGCATTATTAGAACTACCTAAAAATTTAATGTCTGGCTTTTCTAAAGGACGTTTACTATAAACAGCAATCCCCATATTATCAGGATTAGCTCTGCCGACAGCATAAGGAAGAATATCATTGATAGATTGAAGCTGATTAGCCCAAAATTCATCTAATTCTAAAAATACAGCAACATCAGGTTTTTCTTTTCTTACCAAGGAAATAACTTGAAAATAGTTATTATTTTGGGTATTAATATTTACTAGTAATACACGAATTTTATTAAGTGATTGTTGACTAGGTATGGCTTGAGGAATATACCAATGAATAACGTCTGCTGTATTAATAAATACACAAAATAAAGCAATAATAAAAAACAATTTTTTACGAGTTAACGACAGCAAAAAAAATAACAGGATTGTAATAAATAAATATTGAACTTTAAAATGAGACGCAATTTCAAAATAAAGACTTCCTCCAAATGAACTACCAATAGAAAGCAAAGTTATTGCTGTTATTCCTAAAATCAATAAAATGGCAATAAAATTACTTAAGGAATTTTTATGTCGATGTTTAGGAAGCAGACGCATTGGCTGTGGCTTTGCTAAGTTAGTCTAGAGGTTACCAGAAACAATATTAGAGGATTTTGAGAAAGACTTCATCAGAGTGCGATCGCCATCCGAATAGATAAACTCAACAAGCCTACCCTTGCTTTGTCTAATTGGCGTACTTAACAAAAACTTTATTCTGATACTACTAATCTGCTATGAATACAATAAGTTTTAACAAAAATTATTAAAACAACTACAATTAGTAAAATATTTATTTTATTTTGCCATTTTTTATTAGCAAAAATTCATATTAGTAGCTGGAATTATTCGATAAGCTGAAAGAACTAGAGAAATTATCAATTAGAGGAAAGCTTATGGCAGCTATATCTGGAGTTGAACTAAAGCGACCAATTTGGCAAACCACAGGAATTTTTACTTTAGCTTTTTGGTTAAGTAGTAGCCTAATTTTGGATTTAGTAATTATGCCTAGCCTTTACGCTACAGGCATGATGACGCAAGCAGGATTTGCTACAGCAGGATATTCAATATTTTGGATTTTTAATCGTATTGAGCTAGTCTGTGCAGCTTTAGTGTTGACAAGTATATTAGCAGTCCAAAGCACTCAACAGCCTAGCAGCAAGGGAACAAACAGTTCAATTATTTTATCCGTTATTCTTTTAGGAATTGCTCTAATTTATACCTATTTTTTAACTCCTGAAATGAGTGCTTTGGGGTTACAGCTAAACCTGTTTAATTCAACTACTGTAATACCTGCCAACATGAACCAAATGCACGTAGGTTATTGGTTGTTAGAAGCTATTAAGCTAATTGGATGTAGTACCCTATTAGGGTTATGCTACCGTAATTCAAATTCAGTTGAATAAAGATCTGGCAGAAATTATTTATACCATTTCTATCATTGATGTAGAGACGCGCCTTAGCGGAAGCATTTCGCTATTGGCGCGTCTCTTGACATTGCCCTTAGCTAAAATAGCTCTACTTTTAGTGCAATTTTTGATGAGCAGCCAAAATAATTTTCTCAGTTTCTTCCCAGTTAATACATTTGTCTGTGACTGAAACTCCATACTTTAACTGGTCAAGTTTATGGGGAATCTTTTGACTACCTTCAGATAAATGAGATTCCAGCATCATCCCCACGATGGAACTATTTCCCTCTACTATTTGCTGCACAACATTTTCAAATACAGCACCTTGTAACTTGTAGTCTTTATTCGTATTGCCGTGACTACAATCAATTACAATCCGTGGCGGTAAATTCGCTTCTTTTAATTTTTCCTCAGCAATTTTAACATTAGCCGCATCAAAATTAGGTTGGCGATCGCCACCTCTTAAGATCACATGACCATATTCATTGCCTTTGGTTCTAAAAATGCTCACCTGCCCTTGTTGGTTAATTCCTACAAAATTATGAGGTTCCCTAGCAGATTGCAAAGCATTTAAAGCAACTTTAACACTGCCATCAGTACCATTTTTAAAACCTACAGGCATAGAAAGCCCACTTGCCATTTCTCGGTGAGTTTGTGATTCGGTTGTTCTAGCCCCAATTGCCGACCAAGAAATCAATTCAGCAATATATTGAGGTACGATGGGATCGAGAGCCTCTGTACCAGCAGGTAATCCAAATTCAGCAATTTTTAGTAGCAAGCTACGTGCAATTGATAAACCTTTTTCTATATGGAAAGAATCATCCATATCGGGATCATTAATTAGCCCTTTCCAACCTACAGTAGTTCGGGGCTTTTCAAAGTACACTCTCATAATTAGCAGCAGCTTATCCTTGACTTTCTCTGCTAGTACTTTTAGCCTTTCTGCATATTCTTCGGCTGCTTTGATATCATGAATAGAACAAGGGCCAACTACTATAAATTTACGGTGATCTTTAAAATCTAAAATATCTTCTATTTCTTGCCTGTATTGCAGGACATTATTTTCTGCCAAATCCGTTAAAGGCAGTTTTAATTTCAGGTCATTTGGAGTGATCAAGAGTTGTGAATCTTCGATATGAGTGTTAACTAACTTTTCGTGCATGGAAAAAGATTCCTACTGAGTGATGGCGAGCAAAATTAAATTTTAATTGATGTTCTGTCTACTGCAATAGCTTTAATATTTGTATGAGTAATTGTATTTAGGTATTTTTACTATTTACCATAGACTCTCCAAAAATTAAAGGTGCTAACCCTTGAACCCTTGCAGAGACGTATTGGCGTAGGCTACGCGTCTCTACATTCTTTGTTGGAGAGGTCTATTGAAATTATCCGAGCATAAAATTATTATATTAAACGAAAAATTTTTTAGAAACATTTACCGCTTAATTTCAAACCCCCGTAAACCCTCTACCTCCTCATACTCAACAGTAACAGAATTGACTACAGCGCCTAATGGCCCCTGCTTACACCAGCTAATCATCCCTGTCACTGTCTCTGGAGTACCTTCAAAAACTGCTTCTACACGTTGATCTGGAAGATTTCGCACCCAACCACTGATGCCTAGTTGATTAGCTTGATTTACAGTAGAAAAGCGGTATCCAACCCCTTGAACTATTCCAGAAACAAAAACATGGGCGCGAATTGGTGTTGGCTGTAAAGATGATGTCATTAGCTGTTTTTAGCTTTACGGGATGATTTGCCTCTAAATCCGATTTTGATCGTAGGATATCGAGAGCTAGTTTTAACGATTTTTCCGGATTATGACAACTACGCAACTGTTCAATATCGCTAATTTATTCGTTTTACCCTTTTGGGCGTTAATGATTTTGCTACCCAATTGGGGTGTGACACGACGAGTAATGCAATCCTTTATCCCATTTGTGGTATTAGCAGGTTTGTATCTGTATTTCTTCATTAGCGCAATTACCCCTGAATCTGCCCAAGCTTTATCTAATCCTCAACTCGCTGATATTGCTAAATTCTTCGCTGACGAAAAAGCAGCCGCGACTGGTTGGGTTCACTTTTTGGTGATGGATTTATTTGTCGGAAGGTGGATTTATACTGAGGGGCAGCGTACAGGCATCTGGACAACCCATTCTATCTTGCTGTGCTTGTTTGCTGGCCCGTTAGGATTGTTGTCTCACATCTTAACAAGTTGGGTATCACAAAGATTTAACTCGGCTAGTGAGTCAGATGAAGCAGTTACTTCATCTGGTACGCCATCGGTATAACTGAAAATTAGATACTGCTGTAGTGGACTAAAAAATTAGCGGTAACGGAGAGGTGAAAATTAGCTTATTACTGATTTAAGCTGTATTTTTTTAATAGTCGCTAACTTTTTAATCTCTGTAATAAATAATGTCTGACCTGCCACCACTAAATACTGATACCATTTGGGCAATTATCAAGGAAGAAATAGAGGATATCACCGTCAACCAGATAATTTGGCACTACTTGGGTTACCGCTATGACGAAACCACCAGTAAATGGGATACTACCAATGTAGCCCCAGAATGGCGAGACGAGTATCCAGAACCACCCGACTTTATTGCCAACCGTCCTCCTACAGTAAAGCTTACTCGTTCTATCCCTCAAGAGAATAAACAATTGCTCAAAGAACAGTTAGGTTTTAAAGGTTATAAAGTAGGGCAGTTCGGGCCAAGGCAAACTCGTCGAGCGACGGCGGCTAACTGGTTGTTGAGTTATATGAAAGAAAATTCTTATATTCATGGGGCTTGATAAAATACGCCCTTAAATTATTTTTTACTGGCAGTTTAGGATTAGATGGTACTTTCTCTGCATAAAAAATTAACATGGTTACCCCAAGTGCGACGCTATTGGGAGTTGCTACACGTCTTAGTAGACCGTAACTTAAAAGTACGCTATCGAGGGTCATTTTTGGGCGTATATTGGTCGCTGTTAAGTCCTTTAATTATGACAGGATTATATACAGCAATTTTTGGTACTGAGTTTGCCTCATACTATGGCAATTCAATTATCAACTATATGTTGGCAGCATTTACAGGGTTGGTTGTCATCAACTTTTTTTCTGCATCGACATCCCAAGCATTAAGGAGTGTTGTAGAGAATGGTTTGCTTCTTAATAAGATTCGTTTACCAGTAAGCATTTTTCCTGTATCAATGGTAGGAGCTAATGTCTTTCAATTAGCTGTTGGCGTGCTACCCTTACTAACGGCTCTAACATTAATAACTTCTAAGAGTATTATTAATTGTTTTGCCTTGCTTTTACCCTTAATGGCTTTAATTTTAGTTTGTAATGGTATTGGATTTATAGTAAGTGCTTTATATGTATTTTTTAGAGATTTACCTTATTTTTATGAATTAGTTGTATTTGTTATATGGCTGAGTAGTCCAGTATTCTATCCATCAGCAATTGTGCCATCTCAAGTTAAACCTTTTTTAGTATTAAATCCACTATCACCAATTATTGAAAGCATTCGTCAAATTTCTTTGTATGGACAATTACCTGACTGGCATTTAGCGGGAATCGCCTTATTAGATGGATTGATAATGTTATCTTTGGGCTGGGTTGGTTTTCAATCTTGCCGACATCAGTTTATGGATTTGTTATAAATAAATGGAAGTAATTCGGCTGGATCAAGTTTCATTGTGGCGACGGACGCAGGAAGAGTTTTCTTATGACTTGAAGAAGACTGTATTATCTTTTTTTGAAGGTAAATACCGCAAACCTATTAAAAAGCTAGTACTGGATAAAATTGATTTAGCAGTAAATTCTGGGGAAAAAATTGGTATTATTGGTGCTAATGGCTCAGGTAAATCAACTTTACTAAAATTAATTTGTGGAATTTTGCAGCCAACAAGTGGTTCAGTAAGAGTACGGGGAAATATAGCACCGCTAATTGAATTAGGAGCAGGATTTGATCCAGAGATTTCAGTTTTAGACAATATTATTTTATATGGTGTGCTACTCGGTTTTTCAAGAGCCGAGATGCGAGAAAGATCTCGATTGATTTTGGAATTTGCAGAGTTAGAAGATTATGCGCTAGTCCCAGTGAAGGGGTTATCTTCGGGGATGATTGCTCGTTTAGGATTTGCGATCGCCACAGATGTGCAACCAGATATTCTAATTTTAGATGAAGTTTTATCCGTAGGAGATGAAAAATTTAAAAATAAATCTAAGCAGAGAATAGAAAAATTTTGGGATGCAAATGCAACCGTTTTAGTAGTTTCTCATGATTTAGATTTTATTAAACAATCATGCCAGTATGCTATTTGGCTAGCTCAAGGAAAGGTAAAATTAGCAGATCAGGCAGATCAGGTAGTCCAATATTACTTGGATAGTATATTTTAAGTGAGGCTAGCTCAGGCAAAATTAATCTAGCTTTAATAAGGTTATAAAAATGACACATCTACTAAATTCATCAATAGTTAAACAAATTACTCAACCAGAATTTCATAAGCTTCAAGAACTAATTTTTCCTAAAAAAGATATATGTACGGTAGAACAACTATTTTTCAAAGTTAAATCCAAATGCTTTTTTGATTACGAAAATAATTGTATTAGTTTTCAACAAGGTGGTGTCATAAGCTTTGATACTTACTTTAATTCATTTTCAGTAGATAAATGGAATAAGTATACTCAGGTAAAAAATATAAGTTTTAATTTAAACTTAAAGGGTAAATTCAAAGTTAATCTAAAACATATAGATTTTTTTACAAAAAATGTAAATTTAATAGATCAAACGCTAATTACCTCTCAGGATTTTAGCGAAATAACTGTATTTAAAAATTTAGATCTACAGTCTTACCAGGGCATAATATATCTTGAAATTGAAGCCTTAGAAAACGAGGCTATTTTACAAGCAGGTTATTGTTATACTAACCATAATCAATTAGAAGAAAAAAATCCAAGTTTTGTAATTGTTATTTGTACATACAAGAGAGAACAATATGTACAAAAAAATATTCAATTATTCCAAAAATATTTATTTAATGAAGCATCTTTAAAAGATAATTTTCATGTTATTGTAGTTGACAATGCTAAAACCATCAATGATTTTAATCACCCTCAAATACATCTAATTCAAAATAAAAATGCAGGTGGGAGTGGAGGTTTTGCAAGGGGATTAATAGAGATTATAGAACACAAACATGAGTTTTCCCATGTAATTTTCATGGATGACGATATTCTTATCGATCCAGAGATTTTAATCAGACTGCATAATTTTTTAAATTTAGCTATTGACAGCCAATTGTGTATTGGCGGTAGTATGTTAAGATTAGACGAGAAATATATACAACATGAAAACGGCGCTCGCTGGGAAAAAGATTCAATAGTTCATTTGAAGCATAACTTAGACTTAAGAAAGTTAAATAACATTTTATTTAATGAAATAGAAGAAAAAATTGATTATCATGCTTGGTGGTTTTTTTGCTTTCCTGCAAAAATAGCTAATGATTCTATCTTGCCTTATCCGTTTTTTGTCAAAGTAGATGATATCGAATTTTCTATTAGACTAAATTTAAAAATAATAACTTTAAATGGTATAGCTGTATGGCATGAGCCATTTGAAGCCAAATATTCTCCTAGTGTCAACTACTACGTTATTAGAAATAACCTAGTTTTTAATACCTTAAATTATGATAAGTTTGAATTTTCCAAACTTGCAGCAGTTAAATCTTTTTTAATTCCCACTTTAAAGAATTTATTTTGTTATAAATATAAAAGTGCTGAAATTATTTTAGATGCAGCTTATGATTTTTTAAAAGGTTCTGAATATATAGCAAATCTTGATCCAGCCGAGAAACATAAAGAACTTTTACAATTAGGAGAAAAACCTGCTAAAAATACAGATTTACCTTTTATATATGATAAATATATTGAAAGCTTGGAAGAAACAGAAAATTTTTTACATCGCTGTATTAGGCTAATTACATTAAATGGTCATCTTATACCATCTATTCTTTTCCATAGCGACAAGCGATTAAGCGATCGAGGATATAGGATATCTCCTCTTCATGGTAGCAGAGCAATAAATGTTTTTAGAGCTAAAAAAGCTTTATACTACAATGTGAGAACGGCAGAGGGTTTTGCCGTTAAAATATCTCGGCAAAAATTTTGGGTTATTTTTACTAAATCTATTTATATAGCTATGCTGATGCTGCTAAAGTTTCCTAAATTAAAAGTAATTTACAAAAAAACTTTACCTGACTTAACTAACATATCTTTCTGGAAAAAGTATCTAGAAATAGATACTTAACTATATAAGATTGATGCTAAATTTTATTATAATTAGGTGTGCTGTTTTCTGAATTTGCTTTATCAAACTGCATCTTGTAGCCGAATAATAATTAATTTTTAATCATTAAATATTTGTGAAAATTGCTAACGTCGCTGCTATTATTGTGACTTGGAATAAACTCCAAGATGTTTGTTTATTACTTGATGATTTGGCTAAGTTAAGTTTAAATAATATTCATTTGGATATTTACGTTGTAGATAACGCTTCTACAGATGGTACACCAGCTTATATACAGCAAAACTATCCCCAAGTAAAACTTTTACAAACGGGTACTAATTTAGGCGGTTCTGGTGGCTTTTCTCACGGTCTTAAAACTGTTAGTCAGCTTGAATATGATTATTTATGGTTACTTGATAATGATGTTCGTCTAGAAACATTAGCGTTAAGTTTTTTAGTAGAAACATTACAAACTTATGAGGAAGTTGGTTTAGTCGGTTCGCAAATACGTAAACTAGATGATCCTAATACTCTACAAGAAGTAGGCATTTTTATAAATTTTACTAAAGCACATATTAAAAATAACTTTGGAAATTCTCCCGTTACTTCAAATCAGGAATTGCTAAAATGTCAACCTTATCTAGTAGTAGATGCCTGTGCAGCAGCATCACTATTAGTCAGGCGGATAGTTGTGCAAAAAATAGGAGTATTTGAAGATTACTTTTTACACTTTGATGATATCGAGTGGTGTTTAAGAGCCAAAGCTAATTGGGTAGTGGCAGTTAATCCCTCCTCAATTGTTTGGCATCCTTCACCTGATTCTAAAAGTAGACCTTGGATTAGCTATTATGATGAGCGTAATGTTTGTTATTGTTGGCAAAAACATCAACCAAATTTAGTTTTAAAGAGAGTTTTGGTAAACTTACCAAGACTAATGTATAATTCTCTAACAGGAAGATATTTTTTATCCCAAGTTGCTATTTTAGGGTTTGAAGACTTTATTAAAGGGATTCGGGGAAAAATGCCAGGAACACTTCCTTACAAAGAAGTTTCCTTGACAGAAGTTATTGATAAACCAGCAAAAGTTATTGTACAATCTGTAATTTATCAAGATAAATGTCAAGGTTCCATTCTCCAAAAAATGGAACAAAATAAACAAATAACTTTTTTGTTTTACCCTAAAAACATTGTTGTCCGCATTTATCTATGGATAATTGCTTGTTTCTGGAAACCCGTTGATGTAGCATTAGTTAATTGTGTAAAACCAGATCTATACGCTCTTAATTTAGCCAAAAATGTCTACTATTTTACAGGGAATGGCTATGTTCGTAGTAATGTGAGTGTTGTATCTTTAATAAAAAAATTATTCATAACTATAGTTCGGGTTTTTAGGATATACTGGAAAATTAAAACTCTACCAATACAATAAATAAGTTGCTAGATTTAGTATCTTTGGTAATTTGTACTGCTGATAGAAGCAAGTCACTAGAAAAAACGCTGCAATCATTAGAAAAAATTACCTACAAAAATTTTGAGGTAATTATTATTGATGCCTCATCTACTAAGGAAACTATTGAAATGCTTGGCAAATTGTCAAGTAGCTTCAGTTTTAAAATGCAATGGGATACACTGGATAAAAAGAATATTAGCTGCTCTCGTAATCTTGGAATCAGTCTAGCTTTAGGTTCAATTATTGCTTTCCTAGATGATGATGCTATTCCGCCACCTAATTGGATAGAACAACTACTAGCAACTTACTTAGCTAATGGTGAAAAATGTGCTGGTGTAGGTGGTGCAGTTAGAGACATGACTCGTACTAGCTATCCATTACAATTTAGTCGTGGAATTAGTAATGTTTTTAGTGAAACTATCCATATTCGGGATTCAAAGGCTTTTGACTACAACAACCCCCAAGGCTTTTGGTACAACAGTTTAATGGGGGCTAACTCATCTTATCGTAGAGAAGCTCTGGAAAAGATTAAGGGTTATGATGAGTTTTTTGAATATTTTTTAGATGAAACAGATGTTTGTTTACGTTTAATCAATGCAGGATATGAAATACATTATTCGGATGTGGTTGTAGAGCACTACCCTCAGCCTAGCCATAACCGTAAAGATCAGAAACATTTGACTTGTTGGTATGCTCTGGCTAAAAATACAACTTACTTTGCTTTGAAACATGGCTACAAAAAAGTTTTTTTTCCGATTTTGATTGCTCGTTTAGTATTAGTACTAATTTTTAGGTGTATTTTAAGAATTATTAGGCTGAAATTTACTCATAATCTGCCTAACTCAATTTTGTTTAAGTATATACAGGAAGCTATCGAGGGTTTGAGGATGGGATGGCAAGCTGGGTTAGGTTTGCACAAAGCAAAATCTATTTGAGAAACATAATTAGGCAAGATAAAATGCAAAGTTATTATGACTGGTAAGAAATTTGATTGATAATGCTAACAGATCCTTATAGTTGGATAGATAAATCTTTAGAGACAATTCACAAAGCTGACTGGTATCGTTCTGTACAAACGATTCAAGGCAGACCTGGTGCTAGAGTGGAACTTGAAGGGCGATCGCTAATTAATTTTGCTAGTAATGATTATTTAGGTTTAGCTGGTGACGATCGCTTAATTTCTTCTGCTATTGCTGCTACGAAAGAATTTGGTACAGGTAGCACAGGTTCGCGTTTATTAAGTGGGCATCGAGAACTACATCGCCAGTTAGAAAGTGCGATCGCATCACTAAAAAATACCGAAGATGCTTTAGTATTTAGTTCTGGATATTTGGCAAACTTAGGTGCGATCGCATCTTTAGTAGGCAAGCGTGATTTAATTCTCTCGGATCAATACAATCACTCTAGTCTCAAAAACGGTGCAATTTTAAGTGGTGCAACAGTTATTGAATACGCTCACTGTAATCTTGCAGATTTTAAAACTAAACTACAGCAACACAGGCAACAATATCGACGCTGTTTAATTATCACTGATAGCGTTTTCAGTATGGATGGTGACTTATGCCCATTACCAACCATATTAGATCTGGCAGAACAATTTAACTGTATGCTCCTAGTAGATGAAGCTCATGCTACTGGAGTTATGGGAAAAAATGGCGCTGGTGTTGTAGAACATTTTAACTGTACTCAACGCCCCTTAATTCAAATTGGTACTCTCAGCAAAGCTTTAGGAAGTTTGGGAGGATACGTTGCGGGTGCAGCTAGTTTAATCGACTTTCTCCGCAACCGCGCACCTAGTTGGATTTATACCACTGCTTTGTCGCCAGCAGATACCGCCGCAGCATTAACAGCAATTAATATAGTTAAGCAAGAACCAGAAAAGCGTTCCCAGTTGTGGCGTAATATTAACAACCTTAAACAGTTACTCATACAACAACTACCAAATTGGGAATTATTACCTTCAGAGTCTCCCATCCTTTGCTTACGTCTTCCTACCGCTGCTGATGCTGTAAAAGTAGGACAACAACTTAAAACAGCAGGCATTTTTGCCCCAGCTATTCGTCCTCCTACTGTCAATACCAGTAGAATTCGCCTATCAGTAATGGCGACTCACAACAAGGGCGATTTTGAGCAATTGGTAGAAGCTTTCAAGGGTATTAAGTAGAGATGCGTGCGCGTCTCTACTATTAGAATTAGTAGCAAATTAAGTCCTAAAGTTGAAAAAGACTAACGAACCTCATCTCGCTTGTCTACAATAACTACCAGATCATTTGCACTCCTAATACCTTCATGCTCAACAGTCGTAGAGGTACTAGAGGTGTGAGTTGCCGGAATTGGGGTTGGGGTAGTATTTGGTATGTCATAGATTCCCCATTCTTGAACACCTCGGCGATTTAAAGCAGCTTCAGCGCGACGGATCTCATCTTCTGTACCGTCTACCATCACTAAATAATGTCCTCGGTTAACTCGCTCGTTATAAACGATCGCCCGCTCTTCGGGAATTCCTAAACCAACTAAGGAACCAATAATTCCACCTGCTGCTGCACCTATAGCAGCGCCAGAAAGAGTTGTTGCTATAGCTGTTGCGGCTGCTCCAGCTAACATCACAGGGCCAATTCCTGGAATGGCGATCGCACCTAAACCTATTAATAACCCAGTTAATCCGCCTAACGCGCCACCAGTCACGGCACCAGTTTTAGCACCGTCATCTGCTTTATTACCATCAGCATCCCTAACATCGCTGTCTACAAACTTACTTGCGTCTGCATCTTTAGCAATTACCGAAACTTTCGACATTGGAAATCCAGCATCTCTGAGTTCAGTAAGTGCATCTTGGGCATCTTGAGGGTTAGAGAATATACCAACTGCACGTTTTTCATAACCTAAAGCCATATTTTCCTCCTTAACAAAAGTTGTCTAGCGATAATTTAAAACAAAGACGTAAGTGTTTTTATGGAAGTGTTTTTGATCAACCCAATCTTTACCTATTTATCTACTTGTTACCTCATTCATTAGATGTAATTACATACCTTGGTTACAATAACGGCTGTAATTTAGATAATAAAGTCTGTCAATTTAACTTAATGACAGACTTTTAGCAAAAATGTTATGCAATCGCATAATTATTGATGATCCTCAACAGTCTTGTTATTTTAGTTTTTAGTAGCTGGTGTAACAACTACTTGATCAGACGTAACAGTTTTTACCCCTTTTATCTGCTTTGCTAAACCATCTATCTTGGTTTTATCTGCCGCATTAGAAACTGTTCCCGATATAACTACTGCTCCTTGTTTATCAGCGTTTATTGTTAGCTGAGAGCCGGGGATATTAGCCTCTAACTTGCTACGAACTTCACTTTTAAGATCGCCTGTGGCTCGATCTGTGTCACCACCAGTAACGTTGCTGCGTTGCTCTCGTGCTTTAATGTCAGCATTTAGTTGTTTTCTACGAAGCTCACTTTGAGCATCTTTTTTGCTATCCTCAACAGATTTAACGTCGGGAGTTTGAGGGCTTTCTTTGACTGTGCTGGGAGCCTCGGCGCTATTTCTAGCGGGGTTTTCACAACCAACACTACTAACTAATAGCAAACTGCTAATTATCAATATAGTAATTTTGCTCATTTATCTTTTCCTCTTTTACTAAAGAATGTAAAATAACTTCTGGTTGTAACTAATTAATTTGTTTTATGCTACCAATAAAGTTTGATGTATAGTTACAATCTTTAATTTTGTTGTTTCCTTACAAAAAATATATTCGTATTATGTCAAAATCATAACTAATAGCAATCAATCGCTAGATGTATTAAAAAATGTTACTTTTTCATGATGACAAACAAGAAAAAAATACCAAAGCTAAATAAAAGCTCAAAATAAGTTAATGACATAAAACTTAATATAAGTAAAATTTAATCATAAAAGTTTGAGAGGGAACAACCATGAGCAAAAATAAAATTTATGAGTGAATGCTAATAGTTTAAGTAATTGTTAAACCAGACAAAAAAAATATTTTTTGATGCTTAGGCTGGTGCGATCGCTACCTCTACTTAAAAGCAATTAACTAACCTTTAAATAAAAGCACGGACATTGCGAATGATTGGTTCGGTTCTACTACCATAGAGAGATGACTAATACAGTTACGCTCAAAAGATAAAGCAGTTAAATTAGGCAAAATTATTTGCTTGCTGGATAAGGGGTTGATTGTGGTGCCAAAATGGTTATTGCCAACGGTAAGTGAAATTCTAGCCCGAAATCAAACGAGTCTGGTTGGGCAAAAATTTGTGATGGAGAATGGGAGTCAGCGCGTGGCTAATCGTACTGCGCGGGAGCAAGTAAAAGCAGAGCGAGAATGGTGTGCTGCGATCGCATCTTTAGAAAAATTGCTCGCTTCAGTAATTGACACTTCTGAATATAACTATGAGCCGTCTGTAAACGGATTAGTTTTAGCTGCTCCCGTGCCAGTTTTGAGTAATCCCCAGTTAATTTCTCAGTTTAAAACAGGGATTTTTACCGTAGACTCATTTAATCATCTAGCTTTAATGCCCTTCAAGCTGCCACCTGCTTCCTCAAGCTGTTGTGAGACAATCAATGCTGCTTTGGAGTTGCCATTATTAGCGGCTGATCCATTAACAATGGAACAGTTTTGCGTAGTTTTTACTCGTCAATTTAGCTTGGTGATGGTTTTAGGGGAAGACATTGAGGGAAATCCAGCGTTTCAGTTTTCCTTCGATCCTGAAGATATTTTACAAGTGTGGCGATCGCTACGGGCGCGAATCATACTCACAAATCAACATCAAATACCTCATCTCGATCAGCTTGTGCAAGAGTTTACTCCCATAGCACCTGATTATCGAATTGTGATGGAATTTACTCGTCAACTGCTAAAACATATACCTGAAGAGATTGCGACTCATAGTAACTTTGCAGGTAAAGTGGGATACTCCGCAGGAGTCGCTCCGCAGGAGTATCGCCCAGAAATAAAAAACAAAGAATTAGAAAATACTATATTCCACTCACAAAATACTTGGAGTGAGCAATTAACTCAAAACTTTAATCAAAACAGTCCTGATGTAGAACTGCTGCAAGCACTTACCCACGAAATTCGTACACCGTTAACTACTATTCGTACTCTTACCAAACTACTATTAAAGCGGCGAGAGTTAGCACCAGAAGTAATCAAACGTCTGGAAATTATTGACCATGAGTGTACTGAACAAATTAACCGTATGGAGCTAATTTTTCGGGGAGTGGAATTAGCAACATCAACGCCCAAGCAAGCGCCAGTTCACTTAACAACTATTTCCCTAACTCAATTGTTACAGCAAAGCATTCCTCGTTGGCAGCAACAAGCAAAACGGCGTAACTTAACACTAGAAGTTGACTTACCCCAAAAGCTACCAACAGTAATTACTAATCCTGCCATGCTCGATCAAATACTTACTGGATTGATGGAGAATTTCACCCGCAATCTACCAGCAGGTGGTCATATTCAAGTAGAAGTAACCCCTGCTGGTAATCAGCTAAAATTACAACTCCAATCTCAATTAGATTTAGATGAAAACTCGAAATCAACAACAGATTCACGGCGAAAATTAATTGGTCAATTATTGATGTTCCAGCCAGAAACTGGTAGTTTGAGTTTGAATATGAACGTCACTAAAAATTTATTTCAAGCTCTAGGTGGTAAGCTAATTGTACGCCAGCGACCCCAACAGGGTGAAGTTTTGACTATTTTCTTACCCCTCAACGTTAGCAACACAGAAGCTATTACTTGTTAGCCTGAATAATAACTTGAAGTCTATCTAAAAAGTGTTGTTCCGTTTCTACGGTTTTTTTCAAGGTTTTCAGGTTCTAATTATTCAAAGGGGTAAACAAATTATTAACTTGATTTAATAACGTTAGCTAATCTTGTAGTTTCTCCCAGAGCATTGTCAAAAATATCATTTCATTTCATCACCATATTCTTTCGTCAATTCCCCTTGGCTGAACTTCCAGAAGCACTCGACCTGAACCGAGATTGATCAAAGTTCGCTATTTTGCGCCTTCGGCATTAGGCTTGTAAGGCTTGAGACAACAGCAATCAACTCGCTTGGTTCAATAGGCTTAGTCACGTGCATCTGATAACCGGATAAAAGAGCGCGTTTACGATCTTCTGCTCTGGCATAAGCGGTAAGAGCTACTGCTGGGATCTTTCCACCCCTGTCTGGACTCAGCTTTCTTACCTTACGGATAAGCTGATAGCCATCTTCCTCTGGCATCCCAATGTCACTAACAAGAATGTGCATTTCCTCATACTGAAGTGTTTCTAATGCCTCCTGTGCAGATGCGGCTGTAATTACTTGGGCGTTACAACTCTCAAGCACTAACTTAACAAGCTCACGAGCGTCCGGCTCATCATCTACTACTAGCACCTTAATTCCCTCAAGTGTGAGTTGTTCCTCTTGAATGCTGCTTTTAGCTTCTGCTGAATAACTCGATATCTCATCTTGTTGCGGGTGAACTACAACCAGAGGAAGCGCCACAATAAACGTAGTCCCTTTACCCTCACCTGCGCTTTTTACTGTGATAGAACCACCGTGCATTTCGGTAAGGTGCTTCACAATAGAAAGTCCTAAGCCTAAGCCTCCGTGCTGGCGTGTGGTTGAGGCATCAGCCTGCCGGAACCGCTCAAACACATACGGCAGAAACTCTGGTTTAATACCTTGTCCCGTATCAATTACACTAATTTCCACATGGGAATTGATGCGCTCTAAAACAACTTGAACTCTCCCACCTTTTGGAGTGAATTTAATCGCGTTGGAAACAAGATTCCAGATAATTTGTTGTAGCCGAGAGGGATCACCTGAGACAATACCAGCTTGATGATCCAAAACTTTTTGCAGACGAATATTCTTAGCATCTGCTGACCAACGCACAGTCTCAAAGGCAGCTTCAATAACTGTTGCTAGTTCAACGCGCTGTACATTGAGCCTAAGCTTTCCAGAGATAATACGGCTCATATCTAGGAGATCATCAATCAGTTGCCCTTGGACTCTGACGTTACGCTCGATGATATCGAGTCCTTGAGCCATCCTTGCTGCATCCGTCTTGGCTGTGCGAAGCAGTTGCGACCAACCAAGAATGGCATTGAGGGGAGTACGAAGTTCGTGAGAAAGGGTAAGCAAAAATTCATCTTTGAGGCGGCTGGCACGCTCAAGCTCACTTCTGGCTGCTCGTTCGCTTTCCAGAAGTTCCTGCTTTTGTTCTACTAAACGCCTCTGGTATGTGACATTAGTGTTTGTACCAAACCACAACAAGATTTTGCCAGAGGCATCTTTGAATGGATTTACTCTAGTAAGAAACCACTCAAACTCGGCTTCTGCATTTTTTATAGGGAATTCCATCTCAAAAGGCTTGCCTGTCGAGATCGATGCCGTCCACTGCTCAATCACCTTGGGGAGTATCTCCGGGTCATGGACACTCTGCCACCCCCATCCCTCCATTTGCTCTGGTGTAGTGCCTGTATACTCATACCACTGTTGGTTGTACCAAAATATCCAGCCGTCGGGATTAGCCATCCAAGCAAGTTGCGGGATGGAATTGGCAAGCTGCCGAAACTTGGTTTCGCTTTCTTGAAGTGCCTCTTCTGCTTCCTTCTGTTCTTGTATATCCAAGGTCAAACCAAACCATCGAGTCAAATGACCCTGTTCGTCAAACTCAGGCAGGGCGCGTGTAAGTACCCAACGAGCAGTTCCATCTGCTCCTCTGACCCGATGCTCTTTTTTCAGTTCTGAGCCAGATTGTGCCGCTTCCCTCCAAGCTGCCATCAGAGGCGCAACATCTTCAGGGTGGATTCGAGACTGCCAGCCAAAAGCAGATGCCTCTTCCATAGTGACACCAACCCATTGCAGCCAGCGATTGTTGATATATATCAGTTTTCCTTCCGCATCGGTCAGCCATAGGTAACTTGGCCCCTGTTCTGCAAGAAAGCGAAAGCGGCGTTCGCTCTCAAAAAGGGCTTTCTCGATTTCTTTGCGCTCTGTAATGTCAAGTACGACACCTGGAAGACTGACAGGGTTGCCTATGTGATCGCACTCTACCCGTCCGCGTGCAATCACCCAGCGTACAGAACCATCACGCTGCACAATTCGGTACTCTGCCTCGTAATCACTCCGACGTTTGATCGCTGCTTGAATTTCCTCGTTAACCTGCTTGCAGTCGTCAGGATGGATGGCACGCACATAGCTCTCCAGAGAACCACCTGCGGCTTCTTCTGGGGACACAGAAAACAATTTTTTCAGATTTTTATCGGCAACAACACGATTATTAATTAAATCAAATGTCCAAGTAGCGATCGCACCCGCGTTTAAAGCTGCTTCTAGTCGAGTGCGGGTATCGTGCAGAGTTTCTTCATTCTGCTTTTGCTCGGTGGTGTCGCGACCGATTCCATATAGAACATCTTCTGACAACGCCGAATAAATTGTCCAAGAAAGCCACCGATAAGAACCGTCTTGGCATCGCCAGCGATTCTCAAATGATGTTTTTGTAGTGCCTATTTGAAGCTTCTCTACTTCATGGATAGTAGCTATGCGATCGTCAGGATGAACAAGATTGATAAACGCTTCTTTAAGTATCTCTTCAATAGTAAATCCCAGCACTCTTTCAAATGTTGGATTAACTTTTTTAAAATAGCCGTCCGTTCCCAGCAGGCAAAATAGATCGGGAGAAAGGTTGAAGAAAATTTGCTCGGGTATCATAATAATAGACTTATTGTAAAAATTATTGTTTTTGGTTTTCAGATTTAAATTAACCGCCGATCTAGCACGAACTTCTCTTGTTATAAAATAGGCAGATCAACGCCGATGAAATACAATTTTTAGCAATTTATGCAAAAGGTATAATTCTATTGAATGTTAAATTACATAAAAAACTTAAATTTACCTGCAATTTGCCACTAAATAAATTTATTTGTAGAGAACAAAGGCATCAATTTTATTACTTAACAATTGTATGTTTGCGGAAAAAATTAGATGCTTTTGCCCTGTTTATAACAGCTAGCTTGGATGATAGACAGGCAGTAGCACCTTAAAGTTGGAACCCCCGCCTAGTTTGCTATTAACAGAAATAGAACCACCACAACGTAGTAATAGTTGTTGCACAATTGTCAAGCCTAAGCCAGCGCCAATAGCATCTTCCCCAGTTACTGCACGTCCCCGATAAAATCGGTCAAAAATTCTCGGAATATCATTAGCTGCAATTCCAATTCCAGTATCTCTAAATTCTAACTGGAGATAATCACCCTGAAGTTTTGCTAACACTGAAACTATTCCACCTGGGGGAGTGTATTTGATGCTATTGTGTAACAAATTAATTGCTACCTGCCGCAACCATGTTTCTAAACATAAAACAGGTGGCAGATGATCGGGTACAGTATAGCCAAGTTGAATTCCTTTTTCTTGAGCAAGCGGCTGATAGGTGCTGACGACACTTGGCACAATATCACTTAAGTTTAGTGGTTGTAGGGATATTTGCTCTGTGGCGCGGTCTAGCTGTGATAGTTCCATTAAACCAGTGATCAAGGAATTTTGGCGATCGCACTCTGTCTCTAACAGGTGCATATAGCGTTGGCGTTGTGTCGGTTTTAGTTGCGATGACTCCAATAATTTTAAAGCCGTTTTCATGTTCGTCAGGGGCATCTTTAATTCCTGAATCACATGATTAAGAAACTCATCTTGAAATATTAACGAGTCTCGCGGGTAGTTCTTCGGCTGTAGTAATGTACTGTCTGTTGTGGTTTTCTCTAAAACAGGGGAAGATAAATCAACATGGCGATCGCGTTCATTCTGCCCAATTTCTTCTTGTCGCTGCACTTGTTTTGCCCACAAATAATTAAGCAGCACAGGATCACAAGCTTCTGGTACTTTAAATAATGAATCCCAATTACTTAATAAATCTTCAGTAGAAGTAGCCACGTCTGTCATAACAGTTTCAGATGCTTCTACAACTGACTCGGTGGAAGAAGGTATCAATGCTGTAGACATTGCCTGTCTAATACCATCCAATACGCGCTTTACAGTGGTGTTATCAAAAGCACATATTACCTGCAACTGAGTTTTTTTAGACGATTCGCCTGGTTGCACTGTTGTCAATTGGCGGAGTCGATGGGCAACAATCACTCCACAAAACTTGTCAGCTAAAACTAACAAGAAATACTCTCCTCGCAGGTAGCTACTAGCTGTAAGTTCTATAGGAAATATTGGTACATCTCTATCCTTTTTCAGTTGAGCTATTTTGCTTTGAGCAGCACTATATGAATAAATAGTTTTGGGGACTTCTACCTGTTTTATGTATTCATCTATTTCTGTTTGCCAAACTTCCCCAGGTGGGAGTTTTACCCATAGGGTTGCAGGTAGTTTTTGGTGGATTAACAGATCAATCATTGCCCCTACCATAGATTTCAGAGTTACAGGGCTAACTGAAATATCAGCTAAAGATGGGTGTGTATCTATTGCTAACTGGTAAAGAGAGGTATTCATATTGGGGATGAGGTGATTTTGCATGGCTTTAGTAGTATCTAATATCAGGCTATCTAAGTAGGTGGCATAAATAACCCCTGCTTCTTTAAATTACTAATTAAAGAACAGGGGTAAGACTTTATTTTTTTTTTGAGAGGTCGATTGCGTAAGCCCTGATTTTTAAAACCTTTTGCTTAAAGCATCTCTTGCTTGTTCGCGGTCGTCAAAGTGGATTTTTTCAGTTCCCAATATTTGATAATCTTCATGCCCTTTACCAGCAATTAACACACCATCACCAGATTTTGCTTCTAAAATAGCTGTGTGAATTGCAGTAGCGCGATCGCTATTTACTATTGGTTTAACTGACTCAGGTATTCCAGCTAAAACATCTTGCAGAATTTTTTCTGGATCTTCAGTACGCGGGTTATCAGAAGTCACTACGACTTGATCGGCAAGTTCTGCTGCAATTGCACCCATTTTCGGACGCTTAGTGCGATCGCGATCGCCCCCACAACCAAACACACAAATCATTTTACCCTTAATAAAAGGTCGCGCCGCTTTTAGTAAATTTTCCAAACTATCCGGCGTATGGGCATAATCTACAATCACACTAATATCTTGTTCAGGTGTTATTTGCACCCGTTCCATCCGCCCTGGAACCCCCACAAATTGTGGTAACGCTTGCACCACAGATTCTAGATCCAAACCTAAATGTAAAACAGTCCCTACTGCTGCAAGTAAATTTTCTAAATTATACTGACCTACCAACGGTGAAGAAAAAGCCATCTCACCCACAGGTGTATGTAGCATTCCACTCACACCTGTTTGCCCATAATTAAGATCGCTAGTCCACAAATCTGCCTTAGAATCGTTAACGCTATAACTCCAAACTTTTTCTGGGCGTAGTTTTTCAATTAACCGCTTTCCGTAATCATCATCTAAATTAATTACAGCCCGCCCTTGAAGATAATCAGGGCTAAATAGCAAAGCTTTAGCCGCAAAATAATCTTCCATATCGCGGTGATAATCTAAATGATCCTGCGTCAAATTGGTAAACACCGCCACTTCAAACGGGCAACCTAACACCCTTCCCTGTGCCAGCGCATGAGAACTAACTTCCATTACCCCCATTTTGCACCCAGCAGCGATCGCATCAGCTAATTGTTTTTGCAATTCCACCGCAAACGGCGTGGTATGTGTAGCAATTTCCTGATAACCAGACCAACGGGTGTATAGTGTACCGAATAAAGCTGTTGGTTTCTGGGCATGATTTAACAGATATTCAATTAAATGAGTCGTGGTAGTTTTGCCATTTGTACCCGTAACGCCAATCAATTGTAATTGTCGCCCTGGATAGCCATAAAAAGCCGTCGCTACAGCAGCACAAGCTTGAGTCATATCTGCTGCTGAAACCACACAAGCATCTGAGATTGGATGTTTTTGTGCTGCTTGTGGGGAAACTATAGCAGCGATCGCACCAGATGCGATCGCACTATGCCAAAACTCCCCACCATCAACCCTAGTTCCTGGCATCCCAATAAACAAATCCCCTGCTTGACAAGCATGAGAATTAGTTTTCAAACCTTTAACTTCAGCATCCAACGCCGGATGATTAGGCGTTTCCAATAAATTAGGAACAGTTTCTAATAACTCTCGTAACTTCATGTCAACAAATCCTCACACAGATCTCCTGCGCCTATTGTTAACCATTTCTTTATTGATATTTCTGTAACATTTGTTCCAACTGCCGTACACTCGCACGGGGAGAAGGACGCGGCAGTTGTTCCTCTCTACCGTCTTTTTCCCGATATAACACCGGAACCTCATACTGATAAGCTTGAAACCACTCATCACGATTATTGATATCTCGGATCTCTAACTCAACGTCAATGCTTTGAATTTGTTCTAACTTTTCTTGTAATCCTTCGCATAAGTGACAGCCAACTTTGCTATAAAGTATTAACCGCATCAATCACACCTTCTCTGAACTTATGGCTTGACCTTAGAGACTTTTTAAACAGTACATTTTTTTGATGTCTATCTCAGTTTACATATCAAGAAAATTAATTATTAAAATTGCCAATTTACTCAATTGTTTACATGACACAATATTTGGCATAAATAATGGGTGTTGCTCAAGATCTGAAAAGCTGTTTCTAAGGTATAATTGACTATACTCAAGATGCGGTTAGACTAAACACCTACTCATGACCCACCCCACAACATCGGCGGTTCAAATTTCTCAAATTGACCTGGATGCACTGAACAAAAGATTTGATAAGGCATATCCAAAAGAGATTCTGCGTTGGTGTGTAGAGAATATCCCCAGCGGATTTGTGCAGACAAGCGCCTTTAATGTGGATGACATGGTGATTACGGATATTCTCTATCGAGAACTGAAACCAGCCATCCCAGTGCCAGTGATGTTTCTCGACACACTCTACCACTTCCCACAAACTTTGGAACTTGTTGCCAAAAGTAAAGAAATCTACAATCTGGATTTAAAAGTTTACAAAACACCTGATGTGAATTCCCGCGAAGAGTTTGCAGCCAAATATGGTGAAGCACTTTGGGATACAGATATTGCCAAATTCCACGACATTACCAAGATTGAACCTCTCCAACGGGGTCTAAGCGAACTGAATACAGTGGCATGGATTACAGGTCGTCGTCGTGACCAAGCTGTGACCCGCGCTGAGATGCCAGTATTTGAGCTAGATTCAAATGGTCGCCTGAAGGTCAATCCTTTAGCTAGCTGGACTCGTAAAGAAAGTTGGGCTTATGTATTTGAGCATGACGTAATTTATAACCCACTGCATGACCAAGGTTATCCCAGCATTGGCGACGAACCAATTACCACCCAAGTAAAAGAAGGTGAAGACGAACGTGCTGGTCGTTGGCGTGGAAGTGATAAAACTGAGTGTGGAATTCATATTTAAGCGATTAGCTTTCAGCAGTCAGCTAGTTGTAATTATTTGTAGGATGGGTAAGGCTTGTGCGTTACCCATCAAGTTTTATTAATAGCTGCGTGATGCACTAGATGTACGCTGCCCTTTAATAAACTTTTTGCCAGGTATAAATCTAGATAACGATAGTTGCAAGGTCTGCTCTTATTAACTAATAATTGTTAATTATTAATTGTTAATTGTTAATTGTGATTAAAATCCTCCACCTATCCGACATTCACATGGGAAGCGGTTTTTCCCACGGACGGATTAATCCAGAAACAGGATTAAATACGCGGTTGGAGGATT
Source organism: Oculatellaceae cyanobacterium (assembly GCA_036702875.1). Lineage (GTDB taxonomy): Bacteria > Cyanobacteriota > Cyanobacteriia > Cyanobacteriales > PCC-9333 > Crinalium. The sequence continues at coordinate 60,910 of DATNQB010000032.1, forward strand.
TTATGAAAACTCTGTCGCTGTGCATTGATAAAGCAACAACAGAACCTGTTGATTTAGTCTTATTTGGTGGCGATGCTTTTCCTGATGCTACGCCGCCGCCTTTTGTGCAAGAAGCATTTGCTAGTCAGTTTCGCCGTTTAGTCGATGCTCAAATTCCTACTGTATTGTTGGTAGGAAATCACGATCAGCATTCACAAGGACAAGGTGGTGCTAGTTTATGTATCTATCGTACATTAGGGGTACCTGGGTTTGTAGTGGGCGATCGCATCGCTACCCATCGCATCCCAACTCGTCATGGTATGGTTCAGATACTAACCCTTCCTTGGCTTACTCGTTCGGCATTACTAACTAAACCAGAAACCGAAAATCTTTCCCTGACAGAAATTAATAAGTTATTAATAGAGCGCCTCGAACCCGTATTAGAAGGGGAAATTCGGCGTTTAGACCCAGAAGCCCCAACAGTTGTTCTAGCTCACTTAATGGCAGATAACGCCAATTTAGGAGCAGAACGCTTTTTAGCAGTAGGAAAAGGCTTCACTATTCCCCTATCCTTACTAATTCGTCCTTGTTTTGACTACGTGGCATTAGGTCACGTCCACCGCCACCAAAACTTAAATAAATCGAACGACCCCCCTGTAATTTATCCAGGCAGTATTGAGCGAGTCGATTTTTCTGAAGAAAAAGAAGACAAAGGCTATATATTACTTGAGCTAGAAAAAGGCAAAGCTGAATGGCAATTCTGCCCTTTACCAGTCCGCACCTTCCGCACCATTGATGTAGACATATCTTCTTCAGATGACCCACAAGCTGCGCTACTCAAAGCTATAGGCAAAAAAGATATCAAAGACGCTGTAGTGCGATTAATTTACAAACTGCGTTCTGAACAACTTGATGAAATTGACACAGCATCTATACATCAAGCATTAAGTGAAGCTCATACCTATAGTATTCAAGCAGAATTAGTTAGTCAGTTAGCCCGACCCCGTTTGCCAGAACTTGGTTCAAGCGCCAGTATTGACCCAATGGAAGCGTTAAAAACTTATCTTGATAATCGGGAAGACCTCAAAGATATTTCTGGTTATATGCTAGAAGCAGCACAAAGGTTACTAGCTGCTGAGGAAGAAGCATGGTCTAATAGCCTTGATGCTGAGGATGACATAGATAAGTCATCAAAAAAACAGTTGCAGACGAGTAATAAATCGAGTCAACTACGCCTGTTGTAAAATTTTTATCAAAAAATACTTGTTAATCTGCCTGGACTTCAGTAATACTTGCTCATTAGCTAGTTAACTGAGTATACATTTTGCCAAAAGTCCTTGTATTATCCCTGCTCAACCCTGTCCGAACTTTAGGGAGAAAGAGAAATTTACTAATCCCGTTTTTACAAGGGGGATTAAGGGATAATTTTGCGATGTTTGCAAAAAGTATAGTGTAAAAACAATATAGGAATAATTCGCTATGTCATTGTCTGGGCTTAAGCGACTGCTGGTAGGTGAAAGCTTGCCAACGAGTGCTCATGCCGAAGAAAGATTAAGTAATGCCGCAGCCTTAGCGGTTCTTTCTTCTGATGCTCTCTCCTCCGTTGCTTATGCAACAGAAGAAATTTTATTAGTGCTGGTGGCTGCTGGGAGTGCTGCCCTGAGTTTGTCTCTCCCAATTGCTGCAATGATTATCTTGCTGCTAGGAATAGTAATACTGTCTTATCGACAGACGATTAAAGCTTATCCAATGGGAGGCGGCTCTTACATCGTTGCTCGTGAGAATCTAGGTTTATATGCGGGTTTAATAGCAGGTGGTTCACTGCTGATTGACTACATCTTGACGGTGACAGTAAGTATTTCTGCGGGTACAGCCGCACTTACGTCAGCCATTCCAGCATTACAACCCTATACAGTAGGATTGGGCATAATTTTCGTATTTTTAATTATGCTGGCAAATCTTAGGGGGGTCAGGGAATCAGGCAATATCTTTATGATTCCCACTTATGCCTTTGTTGTGAGTATTTTCGTATTGATTGCCATTGGGTTATTTCAAAAATTTACTGGTCATTCACCAGAAGCTTATCCTGATATTCCAGTCAGTGAACCACTAACATTATTTTTTATTCTGAGAGCTTTCTCTGCTGGATGTACTGCATTAACAGGAGTAGAAGCTATTTCCGATGGCGTATTAGCTTTTAAATCTCCAGAGTGGGAAAATGCCCGCAAGACATTGCTGTACATGGGTGTGATTCTCGGAATTATGTTTATTGGAATTACTTACTTAGCCCGCAGTTACCATATTGTTCCTGAAGAGGGACAAACAGCAGTGTCTCTGTTGGGTCGTCAGATTTTGGGCAATAATAACCCTTTTTATTACTTTATCCAAATAGCTACACTGTTGATTTTACTTTTAGCAGCTAATACCAGCTATGCGGATTTTCCTAGACTTGGTTACTTTTTGGCGCGTGATGGGTTTTTGCCAAGACAACTATCGCTGTTAGGCGATCGCTTAGTCTACTCTAATGGCATTATTGTTTTGAGTATTAGTGCTGCTTTGTTAATCATTGTGTTTAAGGGGCAAGTCAACGCAATTATTCCCTTATACGCAGTGGGTGTATTCACTTCATTTACCTTATCCCAAGCGGGAATGGTAGTTCACTGGTACAAAGAGAAGGCACCCAACTGGGCTGCGGGTGCTGTGATGAACGGCTTGGGTGCAACGGCGACAGCAGTTGTGTTGGTTGTAATTGTCATCACTAAATTTTTAGGCGGTGCTTGGTTAGTGGTTGTGGCGATTCCTTTATTAGTAGGCTTATTTTTAGCAATTAATCGTCACTATAAATATGTAGCACAGCGACTTAGCCTTCAAGATTTGCCACCTAGAGGTTATATTCCCCGACCTAAAACTGAAGTTGTTACTCATCCGGCAATTGTGATTGTAGGGCAACTAAATCGAGGAACAGTTGAAGCGTTAGATTATGCCCGTAGTATTGCCGATGAAATTGTAGCTATCAATGTTGCTATTGGTAATACAGACCGAGAAAAACTACAACAAAAATGGCAACAGTTTGAGCCAGATATTCCCTTACATATTCTGGACTCGCCTTATCGCTCGGTGATTGAGCCAATTTTAGATTTTGTAAGCGAGTATGAAGATAAACATCCTGGCGTGTTGTTTACAGTCATCATTCCTACTTTTGTGACACGAAATTGGTGGGAAGGTTTTTTACACAACCAAACGGCTTTCTTTTTAAAGCAAGCTTTACGCGCTCAAAAAAGCCGAGTGGTTACTACTGTAAGATATTACCTCTAAATCAGTCATCAGTTATCAGGCATTGCACTAATAACTGATAATTGATAATTGATAATTGTTAATTGTTAATTGATATGCGATCGCTTGAGTCACGTTGGCAGATTGCCCCTGCCCAGGTAGAATTAGCTCAAAAATTAGCTGAAGTTACCCATCTCTCACCTCTAATAGCCCAAGTATTAATTAATCGCGGGATAGAAACGCCAGAACAAGCGCAGTTGTACTTAAATCCCGAATCCTCGGTATTACCTGCGCCAGTTGATGAGTTTCCAGATTTAGCAATGAGTGTCGAGTTGTTGCAAGAAGCGATCGCCACAAAACAAAAAATTGCTATCTGTGGTGATTATGATGCTGATGGTATGACTAGCACTGCTTTATTACTGAGAGCATTACGCTGGTTAGATGCCCAAGTAGATTACGCCATTCCTAGTCGGATGAAAGATGGTTACGGCATCAATATCCGAATTGTCGAAGAATTTTATTCTGAAGGTGTCCAACTAATTCTCACTGTAGATAATGGCATCTCCGCAGTGGAACCAATTGCGAGGGCGCGAGAACTCGGCATCAAAGTTATTATCACAGATCACCACGATCTCCCCTCAATACTACCTCCAGCCGATGCTATCCTCAATCCCAAACTAATTCCTGAATCTTCTCCCTATCGTGGTGTAGCTGGAGTAGGAGTTGCTTATATTTTGGCAGTTTCCCTCGCTCAAAGTTTAGGTAAACATCAAGGATTAATTACACAGCTACTAGAATTATTTACTCTAGGAACTATTGCCGATTTAGCACCCCTCACAGGTGTTAACCGTCGCTGGTTAAAGCGAGGTTTACGACTACTACCCCAATCTCAAATTACAGGCGTACAAGCTTTAATCCAGATAGCAGGGGTACAACAATCAACAGATAACTCTACAAAAGAAAAACCCACCCCTAACACTACCCACCCGAATATCAAGGGTAAAGTTGAAAACACAAATCCTAAATGTCTTAAACCAGAGGATATTGGTTTTCGCCTTGGCCCTCGGATTAATGCAATTGGAAGACTTGCTGATCCCCAAATTGTGATCGACCTCCTAACCACAACAGACATGGGAATAGCACTAGAGAGGGCGATGCAGTGCGAACAAATCAACCGACACAGACAGCAACTTTGCGAACAAATAGAACGAGAAGCGATCGCACACATTGAAACCAACCAACTAAACCTACACGAACAAAGAGTCTTACTAATAGTCCAACCCGATTGGCATCATGGTGTAATTGGCATAGTCGCCTCTCGTCTCCTAGAACGCTACGGCGTACCAGTCTTCATCGGCACCTATGAACACCCAGAAACCCCTGAAACAACCAACTCCACAGATCAACTAACCACAAACCCTACAGATAACCCATCCGCTACCTCTTCCCCAACCAAACCCAACCCGCACACAGACACCCCATCCGTTGCCAGGGGTTCAGCAAGAGGAATTCCCGAATTCCACATCTTTGAAGCCTTAGAATATTGCAAAGATTTACTAACTAAATATGGTGGACATAAAGCCGCAGGCGGATTTTCCTTCCCTGCCGAGAACTTAGAAGAATTGCGATCGCGCTTAAGTCACTTTGCTCACCAATGCTTAGAACCAGAACATCTCAAACCCTTAATTTCTATAGATGCCCAAGCTAACTTAGAGCAAATTAATTTAGATTTATACAACCAAATTGATGCCTTACATCCCTGTGGAATTGAAAACCCTGACCCAATTTTTTGGACTCCTAATGTTCGAGTAATCGAGCAACAACAAGTTGGGAAAGGTCATATTAAACTAACTCTTGCATCAAATAACCAACCATTCCAAATTAAAGCAATAGCATGGCGCTGGAGTGAGTATTTACCTTTACCATCACGAGTAGATATAGCCTACAAGTTACGCCAAAACACTTGGAATGGTAACACTAGCATCGAGCTGGAATTAGTCAGCGTTCGACCTGTGACAATAACTTCAACGCTATCACTTCATAGTACTGCTGAGTTTGATTACAATCAACGCCAATATAGTTGTAGCTTGTCTGAATCTTTAAAAGAAATCAGAATCCAAAATCCTGAAGGCAAAGTTCTAGCAGTTCAAAAAGGACAAAGAACAGGAATTTTGGCTAAAACACCAGAATATACTTCCGAAGTCGATATTACACAACCACCTTATTATTCACTAATAAAAGCGGCGATGAGTGCATTAAAAATACCTACAAATCAATGAATAATTATCAATTATCAATGAAGATTTTTTAGCTTGCTTGCCACGCACGTTAAGTTATGAATAAAAGAATTTGCTATTTAAACCCCAAGCGGGAAATTCGTGGGTTAATTGGTAATTGTTAATTGTTAATTGTTAATTGATTATGAGCTATGAGGGTTGAGTTAAAATTTACAACTCAAAACTCATAACTCAAGATTCTCTATTTACAGGTTGCCACGTACTGCTGCCAATACGAAGATAACCGCAGGCCCAGCAATTACGATCAACGCTAGCATGGTTAGTTGAGCAATAACTTCCCAGTTGATATTGCCTAATGCACTGAAAATCTCCATTGTTCCTCCCGAATGGCTTCAACTAATTAGATGGCTGATCTTCTAAAATTAGCCATATCATTTTACCCGGCTAGTGCTGGGGTTATTTAAGAAATTTTACAAAACTATAAACAACTATATAAAAGCATAAAACTGGTTTTTTGACCAAAAAGAACTCAAAAGTCAGAATGACGAGTGTGACAGTGGCTCAAAAGCGTTTAGGCGTTGAAAACCAAAAAACGTTAAGCTCATTGTGGCAATAACTTTTTCAGCCGCTTGTGAACTATGGGGACTTGGCTTTGTGTAAAGGAATGTGGAGCTTGCTGTAATCTTGACCCAACTGAGCGACCAGATTTGGATCAATATTTATCTCCAGAAGAATTGGAACTGTATTTGAGTATGGTTGGTGAAGGCGGATGGTGTATAAATTTTGACCCCACCAAGCGCGAATGCCGTATATATGAAGATCGTCCTCGCTTCTGTCGCGTAGAAGCAGATGTATTTGCAGATTTATATGGGGTTGAATCAGAGGAGTTAAACGAATTTGCGATTGAGTGTTGTCGCCAGCAAATTGAAGGAGTTTATGGCGATCGCAGTTTAGAAATGGTTCGCTTTAACCGTGAAGTAGGCATTTAACAATGAACAATTATCAATTACTAATGACCCATCTTGATATTTTTACTACTTATCTGAGAAAATGAAAGAAATATGAAAATTTAGCGCAAAACATAATAGAAGAGTGAAAAGTTCCACTTTGCCTTGTAGTCTGCCTATTTTGGAAATTACGGCTAACTCTGAGTCAGTCACGCCAATTACTACAGTGTCATCTTTACAGGTGGCTTCTACTCCAAGCCCAAAGCAGCAAGCTAAGGCAAAAGCTGGTGGAGTATGGGGTGTATTTACTTCCACATTCTTCACAATTTTTCTAGCGGAAATGGGAGATAAAACCCAGTTAGCTACTTTGCTAATGAGTGCAGAATCTCAATCTCCCTGGTTAGTTTTTGCTGGTGCTGGTACTGCACTAATTGCTACAAGCTTAGTGGGTGTTCTTCTAGGACGTTGGTTAGCTAAGTGCCTTTCTCCTAAAACTTTGGATGCTTCAGCCGCAGCACTTTTACTCTTCATTTCTGTAACGTTGCTTTGGGATGTGGTGAAGTATCAATAAACAAAGAACAATTATCAACTACCCCACAACTTTCGCCCTTGGGCTTGAAATTAACAAATTTTTTGATTTTATCTAGCTCAAGCTAACAGTAGGCATCATTGAATTGTTAATTGTTAATTGATTATGGATTGGCAACTTTTAGGACTAAGTTTTATTACTGTATTTGTGGCAGAAATTGGAGATAAAAGCCAATTAGCGGCGATCGCACTGGGCGGTAGTTCCAAATCGCCCCGCGCAGTATTTTTAGGTTCAGTGACAGCACTGCTCCTAGCTAGCTTCTTGGGAGTGCTGGCGGGTGGGCAGATGGCAACTTTATTACCTGCACGTATCCTGAAAGCGATCGCTGCTATTGGGTTTGCTTTGATGGCTGTACGACTGCTATGGCCAGAGCAAGAGTTACCAGAAGACGAAGATTAATAAAACTTACGCATCTGAAGCAAAAAATGAAGGCGGAAAAGTGCGGGAATGGAGATTAGGGGGTAGGTTTACACAGTAAATCAGATTAAGGCGAACTTGCCAATAATTAAAATGATTTTAACCCTGCCCCCTGCAAAGAGCGTCTATAAATGCGATCGCACAAATTTCTCTAATCTATCTATCCCCTTTTCAATTGTGGGCGTGTCCGTCGCATAAGAAAGACGGATATGATCGTCAGCACCAAAAGCAATCCCTGGAATGACAGCAACTTGCTCTTTTTCTAGCAAAGCATCGCAAAACTCCAAAGATGTCATACCAGTCTTGCTAATATTCGCAAACAGATAAAATGCCCCATCAGGTTTAACAGTAATTAAACCTGGAATAGCGTTAAGTCGCTCTAGCATTACCTGCCGTCTTTGAGCAAAAGCTTGGCGCATATGTTCTACACAGTCTTGTGAACCTTCCACAGCAGCGATCGCACCATACTGAGCAAAAGTACAAACATTCGAGGTACTGTGGCTTTGAATGGTTGTCACAGCCTTAATAATCTCTGCTGAACCTGCCAGATATCCTAAACGCCAACCAGTCATAGAATAAGCTTTAGCAAATCCATTACTGATGATAGTACGTGCAAAAATTTCTGCCCCTAGTGACCCAATACTGATGTGCTGAGTATCGTCGTAGATAATTTTTTCGTAGATCTCATCAGAAACCACCAAAATATCTTTCTCAACAACTATCTCTGCCAAAGCTTTAATTTCTGCTGGCGTATAAACTGCCCCTGTAGGGTTAGAAGGAGAGTTAAGGATAAATAACTTAGTTTGCGCCGTAATCGCTTGTCGCAGTTGATCTGGAGTGATTTTATAACCACTTTGAGCATCGGTAGATACAATCACTGGCTTACCACTAGCCAGCTTGACCATATCTGGATAACTCACCCAATAGGGCGCGGGGATAACTACCTCATCACCTGGATCTAGCAACGCCAGCATCAAGTTAAATAAGGAATGTTTGCCACCGTTAGTCACAATTACATTTTTGGCATTGTAGTCTAGGTGGTTGTCGGTGCGAAGCTTACTCGCTATGGCTTCCCGTAGCCTTGGCTCACCTGCTGCTGGCCCATACTTCGTTTTACCAGAATCTATTGCCTGTTTAGCTGCGGCTTTAATATGCTCTGGGGTATCGAAATCTGGTTCACCAGCGCTGAAACTACAAATATCAATTCCTTCCGCCCTCATTGCCTTAGCTTTAGCGGAAATTACCAGTGTTAAAGAAGGAGTTACCTGACCAACTCGTGCTGCCAGCTTCATGCTTTATAAACCCAAGAGACTATATTTCGCGATCGCGCTAATGCCACTGTTACCACCTAACTGAATCGGATTAGCGAAACGGTAACGCCTAGGCATCTGCCAAATGTATAATTTTTCATAAGATCTCGCAATCCGGCTACTGATTACTATATTTTTTACTTTTTGGGGCTGATCGCCTAGATCTGAGCATCAACACCTAGTTTCTCAAAAATATTTACAAACGAAACTAACATAAAGCACCTTGATGGCGCTTACCCTACTAGCAATCTAGATTAGCGCACTACAGTCGCTAGCTTCCGCCACGTCTATTGTGCAATTGTCTACTTGCTCTGACAATTTTTGCTGATCCATAACAGTCGGAGCGCTCTATCCCAATCTCTAAAGAACTTGCCCTAGCTTAATCTGACTTAAAGCCTTAATATCAATATACGATTAGAGTTTTAATTTATCTGCTTAAATTTACATTTTAAATATTCACTCCTACATCATCATTTTTGCTACAGATAGTAATATTGTGTCTGGTTGATTGCCTATATTTATGAATAACGCACCAAATCCCCTGGAAGCCGATAAATTGTAATTATGGTTAATTGACCAGACGAGATTAAAATCTCTGCTTGCAGAAAACAACGGCTTAAGTAGATAACCTTTGGTTAAACTTGCATTTGATGACTAGCATCTATCCATCAGTTTCTAGAACCCAATTAATCCAGCGTCGCCACCAGTTGCGCCGTCAACGTCAAATTAAGTCTTTGCAGTCGATTTGGCGAGCGCTGTTTCTCAGTAGTCTAGCTGGTAGTTTAATTTGGGTAACAGCGCAACCTAATTGGATCATTCGTAAGCCAGGGCAAATTGCTGTTGATGGGAATCAATTGCTCTCTGCTCAAGCCATTCGCTCACTTTTATCCCTGACATATCCTCAGTCATTGCTGCGTCTGCAGCCAGACATTTTAGCGAAAGATTTAGAGTCACAAGCCGCAATTGCTGAGGCTACCGTTACCCGCAAACTATTGCCGCCTAGCTTAAATATCCAAGTCAAAGAGCGGGAGCCAGTAGCAATCGCCCTCTACCCTAGTAGCAATTTACCCAAATCTAATTTGGCTGCCCAGCAGGAGCAATCTTTACAAGGAAAGCTAGGGTTATTGGATCAGCAAGGGATGTGGATATCTATGGATAGCTATAAAGATATTCAACAACCTAATCAGTTACCAACTTTAAAAGTTATTGGCTTTAGCGATCGCTTACGTCCATACTGGCCTCACATATACCAAGCTATCAATCATAGCCCAGTCAAGGTTTTAGAGATTGATTGCCAAAATCCAGCCAACTTAATTATTACCACCGAACTTGGAACGGTGCATTTGGGGCCTTACAGTTCCATGCTATCTGAACAACTCAACGTGCTTGATAGAATGCGAGAACTTCCAGCGCATATTAAACCTGGTGAAATGGCTTATATTGACCTGAAAAATCCTGATTCACCTTCAATTCAAATGACTACAGGCAAAATCTAACTTAATAGCCAAATGAATTTAATGATTAAATTTTCAAAATAATATTGCTACTTCTACTTTAGCTACCTGGGAATTTCAACGCTCAGGCTGAAAAAATTTGAGAAAATCTACCCATCAAGGATTTTTTAGGTTTGCCACAATTATGTAGTCAAAAACTTAATTATGAACTAAAAAATTAATCAACTGAGTACTCTGGCAGCAAATGACATACAGCTAAATCAAAAAAATAATCTATCTATATGATCAAATCCTGATATTCAAACAACCAATCATCAGGATATCCTATGCCATTGATAGCGCTGATTTGTAAGTTCGAGTCTAAGATTAATAGTGTAGCTTTAAGCCTTAATCTTTGTTGAAACTTTAAATAAATGTTTATTATTGTTACAAAAATATATAACATAACATAGTTGACTGTTATCGCTAAATCAAACTAAAAAGTTGTTTATATACCATTTTCTCTTGCAATGACGCTTGATAGTACACTAGGGCTTAACCGTCAAAATTCCGATAACTCAGGAAACGCAGGTCTTTCACTCGCCGTGAACAACTCAAATCCGTTTAATAACTCTGGGTATTTAGGCTCCACTTATGATTCTAGAAACACCCCGATAGAAGAGTCCAGGAGTGACAACATCGTGCCTAGCAGCATCGCCAAAATAAAAGTCATTGGTGTTGGTGGGGGTGGAGGCAATGCTGTAAACCGCATGATTGCCAGTGACTTGAATGGAGTTGAATTTTGGACTCTAAATACCGATGCCCAAGCTTTATCCCATTCGTCTGCTCCCAGACGCTTACAAGTAGGGCAAAAATTAACCCGTGGTCTTGGTGCGGGCGGAAATCCAGCAATTGGTCAAAAAGCTGCTGAAGAATCTCGTGATGATATTGCAGCAGCACTTGAGGGTACTGATTTAGTATTTATCACTGCTGGCATGGGAGGTGGTACTGGCACAGGCGCTGCCCCAGTGGTGGCAGAAGTAGCCAAGGAAATGGGAGCCTTAACAGTAGGCGTGGTGACACGCCCTTTTCTGTTTGAGGGTCGCCGTCGCACCAGCCAAGCCGAGGAAGGTATTGCGGCATTACAAGGACGAGTGGATACCTTAATCGTGATTCCTAACGATAAGTTACTATCGGTAATTTCGGAACAAACCCCAGTGCAAGAAGCATTTAGAGTAGCAGATGATATCCTACGCCAGGGTGTTCAAGGGATTTCAGATATTATTACTATTCCTGGTTTAGTGAACGTAGACTTTGCCGATGTCCGTGCAGTGATGGCAGATGCTGGTTCTGCACTGATGGGTATTGGGATTGGTTCTGGAAAATCAAGAGCAAGAGAAGCGGCGATCGCGGCTATTTCTTCTCCCTTACTAGAGTCTTCTGTAGAAGGAGCTAGAGGAGTTGTATTTAATATTACTGGCGGTAGCGATCTCACGCTTCACGAAGTAAATGCTGCTGCGGAAACCATTTATGAAGTTGTTGATCCCAACGCCAATATCATTTTTGGAGCGGTGATTGACGACAGGTTGCAAGGTGAAATCAGAATTACTGTAATTGCCACTGGCTTTACTGGTGAAACTCAAGCTGCTGCACCTGCTGCTAGGGTAGCGCCACCTCCGAAGCGATCAATGGGCAATCTTCCCCCTTCTACTCCAGCGATTGATCCTAGACCTCCACAGGGATTAGATATTCCTGATTTTCTTCGGAATCGGCGACCTCCTCGTTAATGGAAAATTTGAGATTTTTAAGTTAAAATCTCAAATTTTTAACGTTATTAGGGTGGTAAAAAATTAGGGGTAACTAGCTGTGTAGGAAATATCCAACTGAATTGTGCGATAGTGCAAGCGCACTCCTTGTACAGTTCACGTAGGGACTCCGCAGGAATATCACGCCCTCGTTACTGCCTGCCTAATGCAATCAGGATTGCATATAGCCTAAATAGTGAGAACTTCTCAGTGTATGACTAGAACAAGTGTACCTGTTGCTCTGACAATTGCTGGTTCCGATAGTGGTGGAGGTGCAGGAATTCAGGCAGATTTAAAAACTTTTGCTTTTCATCGTGTACACGGTACTAGCGCGTTGACCTGTGTAACCGCTCAAAATACTTTAGGGGTAGCACGAGTAGACGCTCTACCCGTAGACGCTGTAATAGCCCAAATAGCGGCGGTAGCTAAAGATATTGGAGTACAAGCTGTTAAGACTGGAATGCTGCTAAATCAGCAGATTATTGAAGTTGTAGCCCAGCAAATAGAAGCTTTTAACTTACAATCTCTGGTTGTAGATCCTGTGATGGTATCGCGCACTGGCGCTCAACTGCTTGACGATGACGCTGTAGCAACATTGCGTAATTTGTTGCTCCCCAAAGCAGCAATTGTCACGCCCAATCGCTACGAAGCACAGCTACTTACTAATCTACAAATTAATACACTTGATGAGATGCGGATTGCTGCTCAACGTATTTACCAAATGGGGGCAAAAGCCGTGTTGATCAAGGGCGGAGGTATGGAAGGTAATCTGCGTAGTATTGATATTTGGTTTGATGGTCAACGGCTAGAAACTTTAAAAACATCATTAGTAGAAACTCAAAATACTCACGGCACTGGTTGTACACTATCTGCGGCAATCGCTGCTAATTTAGCAATAGGTAAAGATAGTTTGTCTGCTGTGCGACAAGCTAAAGATTATGTAACTACAGCACTGAAGTATGCACTTAATATTGGCAACGGTGTTGGGTCTTTAGGACATTTTTTTCCAATTTTGGAATTATAATTGCCAAAAATATTAATATAGGCGTGACTATAATATGTTTGTCAAGTTACTTGACATTTATAATCTGGTAGCAAGTTGAAAAATGGCTATAAGCTGACTTTAATTAAAATTATCCTTGCCTGACAGCAGTTCTGCTCAAGTCATAACGTTTTATCCCAGTTATCAAACAAACGATGCACAATAATACACCTCCTGGTCATGCTAGGCAGACAACTACCAACCCATACCGCCCTTCTGTACCAATTTCTGTTTACCGAGAACTAGCAGCAGAATTGCAAGCGACACAAGCAATGCTAGACTCTCTCAATGCTCAAAACCAGCAATTAGTTCAGCAAAATCAATTACTGCGACAAGAGGTTGAAAAAGCTGTTCACTCAGCTATTTATATGCAGCAGGTAGTTGCTTCCTTAAAACCAGTTCGGTTCGGTGAAGCTTCCTCTACTTCTACTTACCCAGAAGAACATCGAGAATTTAATCAAGCTAGTCATAGCCTAGCAGTGCGTCGTTCAAGACAGACAACAGCTATTGCACCTGTAGAGGCACCAGCGCCCTTAACTTTTTCTGAAAAGTTATATACAGAACAGCAAGAACCTAGAAACCGTCGCCCTGCACCACCAGAAAGCGCATCAGAAATTAGTGGTTTATGGTTAGCAGTAGCAATTGTGGCGATCGTACTGACAGCATTTGGTACTGGCTTCTTGATTGTACGCCCGTTGTTGAACGGTCGTTAATTAGCAATGTTGGTGTATCTACGTTTTTAACCAAGTTACCGGAATTTACCAGTAGCTTGGTTAAATTTTTTAGATCTCTAAGAAAATCTCAAACAGTCGCTTAGATAGACTTATTACCTCTATCAACCACTGATTGACCATGAGCATCAATGTCTAACTCTTCTCGGCGTACTTGCTCATCGACTTGAACAACTTCTTGTTCTACTTCTTTCCTGATATTAACTTCTTCACGTACAAAGGCTTGCTTTTGAATATCAGCCTTTTCTTCATACACATCAATGCGTGCAGTTTCAGAGGAACCAAAGTTGACGGTAGCAGGATTTACAGCAACGCCAGCATCAGTTGGGGTGATACGCTCAACAACTACTCTCTCTTTTTCGACAGGGACAGCAACACGTGCTGTATCGGTTTCTATGTGCTTACCAATGGTTACTTCGCCAGCTTTGACTCGTTGTTTATCTGCTACTAGGCGCTCTTCATAAAGCTTGAGATAGGCATCGCGGGCAGCGTGTTTTGCCTTTTCCCAAGGTACGCCGGAACTAGCATAATTTTGCTCATAATGACTTTGTAGTTCTGGCTCAACTTCATCATAAGTTTTGTCAGTATCCGCATAGCGACTGAAACCTTCATACCCTGTAGTGTAGGCAGGCTGATAGGCATCATAGCTGGTATCTGGTTCAACGTAAGGACGAGATGCGTAGTTATCTTGCCAGTAAGTATCTTCTTCTGTAGGATTAACTGCTTCAGCAGCACCCTTGCCCATTAAACCGCCAGCTACTGAACCGATGACACTACCAACAACTGCTCCGATAGGGCCACCAACAACACCACCAATTGCTGCACCCATCGCACCAGCACCAGCAGCACCAATACCTGTACCTACTGGATGAGAACCTGGTTCACCAGAGATGGGATCGCGGTTTGCATCATGTTCTGAATTACTCATTCTTTTCTCCTAAATTTTAATTGTTTGTTATCAAAGCTTTGTAATTCGCTCTGGTGTAGATCTGATAGTTAGATTATGACTACAGGTGTATATTAAAAGCAGTATTTTGATATATAGCTTGGGTATATTGACACTTAAGAATTAATAGATACTAGCTATAAAAAAGCTGTGATCTAAAAAATACGTTAAATGGCTATTTAGTTTGTATGTAAATAGCTCGTGTCAATTCGCTAATTATGTAACGAACTTTGATATACACAAACTAGGTATCAATAGTCACCTGTTACTATGAACAACATTAGCAGTTAAACACTTGTGGTCTGTCACTCTTGGGAGAGAACCATCGTCTGTCTGAAGTTGGAAAAATTAGGTAATGAGAATTCAAGCTCAAATTGTTAAGTTTTTGAAACATAACCCCAACTTTCTCTGAGACATTTCCAAAAATTAAAGGTGTTTTATATAAGCTATTGTGTTTCTAAATTGTATATTTTATGGGAAGAGGAGGAGGGAAGGTTATAGGGTTTGATAACTTTTATTCTTTATTAAAAATGTTTGATTTCAATGCGCGTTAGTAGAGACACGCTATAGCTTGTCTCTACATTTTGTTTGGAAATGTTTTCTAGGCAAGTTCTTCTGTAACTAATCTCCGCATAATTTCAGTAACTTCTGTTGCCATTCTTGAATCAAGTTGTGCTAAATTGTTGCTTGCTCCTCGTAAAGCTATGCTAAAGGTTCTGAGTTTAGCTGGTTGACCTTGAAATTTAGGTATCTGATCGATAAATTGCACAAAAGCAATATAGACAATCTCATGTCTTTTGTTACTATTACTATAGCCATTTCCTAACTTAGAAATAATTACTGGGGAACTGATTAAACCGTCTATACCTAATACTTTAATGGCTATGTCTGTATAACGGGCTGCATCAGTTCCCATTGCTCTAATAATACTTTCTAAGCTATGCCACTGCGTCCCTGGTAGACGTAGTGCTGGTGGTATGTGGTGATGCCATCCCAACATAGAAATGAAACGAGTTAAATCGTAGGCTGTAACAAGGTTATTACCTGCTAGACTTGGAGGGGCAGCATTTAATAAAACTTTGCCTTTTTTGGCATCAAATATTTGGGGGTTATCCATAAAAGCAGCTTGACCGTAACCGCCACGAAATTCTAAATTATTATTGCCTGTAATTTTTTGTACCCAAAGTTCTAACCCTGGGCGAGTTTCAAATCTTTTGAACATTGCAGCTAGAGAATTTGAAGTAGCTACTGCATCTCCATAACTCACTACATTTACTGCTAAATCATAGACAGGATAACTTTTCTTGCGTTTGTCTTGGTCTTTAATGAGGCAATTATCAATGTCAGAATCAGGAAATTTGCTATTAATTTTGGAAATAATATTAAGAATTGGTAAAAATTTAGTGGCGCTCCAAAATTGACCTTTGTTAAGAGCATTCCTGCCTAACCAGTGGACTTTAATTTGCCCGTCTACAAAACTGCCGATGCAAATGCAGGCTTCTTTGATATCTGAATGGAGAAAATCTAAACTTTTATCAATTGACGGTAGTTGACCAATTTTAGGATATGGAGCAAATGTAACTGTTTTGTTAGAACCTTTAAGTACAATTTTTTCACCAGAGGAAATCACATTTGCGCCATCAGGTTTTTCTTTAAGGCGTTCTGGGTATTGTTTGATATGTTGCTTGTAGGGTGATTTTTGAACACCTTGATATAAAAAAACTAATTTGCCATTAGCTGCCCCCAGATTGAGGGCATTTTTCATAAATAGTTTATAAACTCGTGTTCTATCTTTTGCTAGCTCTAATTTTTCTAGGCTATTACTGTCATTAGTTGGTTTAGTATTGTCATTCGTTGGTGTATCAGAAAAAGAGTTAATTTGTTTACCTGCAATTGCTTGCTGTATGGCGTTAGTTATTTGAGTTTTTTTATCGGCGATCGCTTGGGCAATAATTCTGCCAGCAACTATTTTGGCGTTCTCTGGTGCTGGTGCTAACCATTGTCCACCAAATGCTGATGCCCATTTACTCCAGTTAGTAACTAATTTAGCAACTTCTTGATCAGCTATTTGTTGACTTTTAAAGATAGAGTAAAAAGCGGCAACTGCATCTTCATTACTGACGGGTTTTTGTGGAGGAGTGACAGGTGAGTCAACTTGTTGCCCATCTACTGCTTTTTTGATGACAACTGCTACTTTGATTTTGGCGTTTTCAATTTCTTGCGCTAGTTTTTTACCAATGAGAATTTGGACGTTAATCTCCGTAGGTTGAAACCATTGGGCATCAAAGGCAGTTGCCCATTTATTCCAATGAGTTTTGAGTTGTCCGGCGGCGGTATCTGCTGCTTGTTGGTTATTTTTGAATAGGGCGTTGAATGCTGCTAGACCTTCATTATTGCTGATGGTGCGTATTTCCAGAATCGGTGAAGCGATTGTAGATGCAGTATTGATATCTGGAGACATAAATAAAAGCAATTTAGGATAAATTCAGTTGTATCCTAAGTTTTGAAGGGTTTTGAGAAGATTCACCAAAATTTAATAGTTGCGATAGCGCAAGCGCTGACTTGTCAGTTCGCGTAGCGACTCCGCAGGAGTATCGCACTCTTCTTGACTTGTCATTTTGCCAAGCGACAACAAGAGGAGTAATGATTATCGCACCCTGTTTATAAAAATCAAGGTTATTTATAGCTGATCTGGGTTCAAAATAGTTTAGGGAAAGTGCAGCAATTACAGTAACTATCATGTCTGAATCGACTATTGAATCAATTTTGCAAGAAAAACGTTTATTTAACCCCCCTGCGGAATTCTCCCAAAACGCACATATCAAGAGTTTGGAGGAATATCAGCAACTATATGATCGCGCTAAATCCGACCCTGAAAAGTTTTGGGCAGAGTTAGCCGATCAAGAGTTGCATTGGTTCCAAAAATGGGACAAAGTACTAGATTGGCAAGCACCTTTTGCTAAATGGTTTGTAGGCGGAAAAATTAATCTATCCTACAACTGCTTAGACAGACACCTAACAACTTCGCGTAAGGATAAAGCGGCGTTAATTTGGGAGGGGGAACCAGGAGACACCCGCACTTTAACTTATGCCCAATTACATCAGGAAGTGTGCCAGTTTGCCAATGTTTTGAAAAAACTAGGAGTAGAAAAAGGCGATCGCATTGGTATTTATATGCCGATGATCCCCGAAGCAGCGATCGCGATGTTAGCTTGTACCAGAATTGGGGCAGCGCATACCGTCGTATTTGGCGGTTTTAGTGCGGAATCATTGCGCGATCGCTTAGTGGATGGACAAGCGAGAGTGGTAATTACTGCTGATGGTGGTTGGCGCAAAGATGCGATCGTACCTTTAAAAGCGCAAGTAGATAAAGCTTTAGCTGATGGTAGCGCACCCAGCGTAGAAAGCGTTGTAGTAGTGCGTCGCGCTGGAGAAAATGTTGATATGCAACCAGGGCGCGATTACTGGTGGCATGAAATCAATCAAGGTGTATCAACAGATTGTCCCGCAGAACCAATGGATAGCGAGGATCTGCTGTTTGTTCTATATACATCTGGTAGTACTGGGAAACCTAAAGGTGTTGTTCACACCACTGGCGGTTACAACCTCTACACCCATATAACTACCAAGTGGATCTTTGACCTTCAGGAAAACGATGTTTACTGGTGTACGGCTGACGTAGGTTGGATTACCGGACATAGCTATGTTGTCTATGGCCCATTATCCAACGGTGCGACAACATTAATGTATGAAGGTGCGCCCCGCGCTTCAAATCCCGGTTGTTTCTGGGATGTAATTGAAAAGCATAGTGTAACTATTCTTTATACTGCCCCCACTGCAATTCGGGCGTTTATCAAAATGGGTGAAGAATTACCCAACTCTAGAAACTTATCTTCTCTGCGATTATTGGGAACTGTCGGCGAACCAATTAATCCCGAAGCGTGGATGTGGTATCACCGCGTAATTGGTGGTGAACGTTGTCCAATTGTGGATACTTGGTGGCAAACAGAAACAGGCGGAATTATGATTACGGCGTTACCAGGTGCAATTCCTACTAAACCTGGTTCTGCGACTCTAGCTTTCCCTGGAATTTTAGCTGATATTGTCGATTTAGAAGGTAACTCAGTACCAGCTAACGAAGGCGGTTATTTAGCCGTAAAATACCCTTGGCCTGGAATGATGCGGACACTTTACGGCGATCGCGATCGCTTCCGTCGGACTTATTGGGAGCATATTCCCCCCAAAGATGGCAAATATATCTACTTTGCGGGGGATGGCGCACGCAAAGATGAAGATGGTTATTTCTGGGTAATGGGGCGCGTGGATGATGTGATCAACGTTGCAGGACACCGTTTGGGAACGATGGAAGTTGAATCCGCGTTGGTTTCCCATCCAGCAGTTGCAGAAGCGGCGGTTGTTGGAAAACCGGATGAACTCAAAGGGGAAGATATTGTTGCGTTTGTCACCTTAGAAGGTAGCTATAACGCTAGTGAGGAATTGAGTAAGGAACTCAAGCAGCACGTAGTTAAAGAGATAGGTGCGATCGCGCGTCCTGGTGAGATCCGTTTTACTGATGCTTTACCGAAAACTCGTTCAGGTAAAATTATGCGACGGTTGTTGCGAAATGTTGCTTCGGGGCAAGAGCTTTCTGGTGATACTTCCACTTTAGAAGATCGGGGTGTGTTGGATAAGTTGCGCGAAGGTGCATAAGCTATTTATGTAAGGTTGCTCGACGAACCAGTAAGCCCAAAGAGTAATCGTTGAAATCCCCACCCTCCACCTAAGCAGGGTGGGATGTTAATCCTGTGTTATTTAATTACGCCAGAATGCCCATGAAGATCTCCTACAGGTTCAAATCGACCACCTAAATACTTGGCTAGAAACTCTTCAGCGATCGCATAAAAATGTAGCCGATTTTCTGGACGAGCAAAGCCGTGTCCTTCGTCGGTATAAACTACATATTCCACTGGCTTACCAGCTTTGTGCATTGCATCGACAATTTGCTCACTTTCCGCCTGCTTCACTCGTGGATCATTAGCTCCTTGTCCAATCAACAAAGGTTTTTTGATTTGATCGCTATAAAATAAAGGCGATCGCGACTTCAAGAATTCTTCTTCCGTTTCCAAATTTCCTACCCGATGGTAAAAGTTGGCTTTCAATGGTTCCCAATAAGGCGGAATACTTTGCATCAAAGTGATTAAATTACTTGGCCCAACAATATCTACCCCAGCCGCAAACACATCTGGAGTGAAAGTTAACCCTACCAGCGTGGCATAACCACCATAAGAACCGCCCATAATCGCAATCTTTTGTGGATCAGAAATTCCTTGTTCTACCAACCAATTGACAGCATCAATTAAATCATTGTGCATATTGCCAGCCCACTCGCGATTACCAGCATTGAGAAAATCTTTCCCATAACCAGTAGAACCACGAAAATTAACTTGCAGCACAGCATAGCCACGATTTGCTAGCCATTGCACAATTGGACTATACCCCCAAGTATCCCGCGCCCAGGGGCCTCCATGAACAAGTAGAACTGTAGGTAAGTTTTTACTAGGAATACCAGCTGGTGTTGTCAAATACCCATAAATTGTTAACCCGTCTCGCGCTGGGTAGGAAATTGGTTGCATATTTGCCAGTGCTAGCTTTTCTAGCTTGGGTTGGTTGCTAAATAGCAAAGTACTGGTTTGAGTTTCTCGGTTGTAGGCGTAGTAGTAAACGGGGTCATGATCACTTAAGTAAGCTACTAGCCAATTTTGATCCGCTAAGTCACGGCTGTTGATGCCAAACTCACCCGGACGCACCTTAGCAATAGCTTCAAAATCAGCCGCAATACTTTGGTCTAGTATTTCCCACTGCTGTTTGTCTTTATAAAAAGAAACCGCCTGAATTACTCGTTTAATTGGGTGCATCAAAATGCTACCAACGTCATACTGGGGATCTTCTGCAATTACAGTTTCTTGACTGGTAGCGAGATCGAGTGCAATTAAACGTTGGGCATTAACGTTATGACTGCCAGCTATATAAAGAGTTTTGCCATCTTCTGAAAAGCTGACTGCATATCCTTGATCGTCAGCGCCCCAGTGTAAGAAAGTTTCCCATTCTTGATCGGTTGTTTTTCTATATAACAGATCAGAACCACCGTCAGGAGTAGCTGCGATCGCTGCCCTAATTTTAAACTCTGCATCAGCAGTCCAAGCAACTATATTGCCTGGGTTTTCTGTATCAAACTCAACTGCACCATTTTTCAGGTTGATTCGGTAAACATCAAAAATTTGAGGATTTTTTAAGTTCATCCCCACTAAAACTTGATCTGGAAAGCTGGGGTCGAGATCCACTGGCTGCGCCTTCACCCCTTGAAATGGTGTGAGGTCACGGACAATATTAGACTGAATATTGACTGAGTACAGATGAAAATTTTCATCCCCGTCTGCATCTTGTAAGTAAATTAGTTGTTCCCCTTCATACGTCCAAAAATACATTCGGATGCCACGCTTTTGATCTGCTGTCAGCTTGCGGTCATCTTCTTGTCCAACGGTGCGTAGCCATACTTGCAAAACATTATTTTCATCCGGTGCGATATAGGCTAAATACTTACCATCCGGTGATAACTGCGGATTTGCTCTTTCTGGGTTACCAAAGAGAATTTCGCGGGGAATTAGTGGCGGTAGGGCTACTTGATCAACGGTTGCAGACTGCATTTTCTATCTCCAATTACTAACTAACAACAGCGAGTTGCACTAAAATGATAGTTAACATGATTTTTGTTACAAAATAGAAACATAAATTAGTAATTTGTAAATTTTTATTTTAAATATGCCTTTACAACCAGATCAACGCACCAAGTTAGATGACAGCGACGATTCACTGTTTTACTCCTCGCCACGCTTTGTAACTCACGTAGACGAGGGTTTTATACAACAGTTGACAGATCTCTATCGCGATCGCCTCAAGCCTAACACCCATATTTTCGATATGATGAGTAGCTGGGTTTCCCACCTACCAGAAGAAATAAAATTTGCCCACGTTGAAGGGCATGGTTTAAATGCTGAAGAATTAGCGCGTAATCCTCAGCTAAATCATTACTTTGTGCAAAATCTCAACGAAAACCCTAAATTACCTCTACCCGATCAAAATTTTGATGCCGTTGTCAACACTGTTTCAGTACAATACTTGCAATACCCAGAAGCAGTGTTTTCAGAAATTCATCGGATTCTCAAACCTGGTGGTGTAGCAATTTTCAGCTTTTCCAACCGGATGTTTTATCAAAAAGCTATTCAATCGTGGCGCGAGGGATCAGAAGCTAGTCGTGTCGAACTTGTCAAAAGTTACTTCCAATCAGTACCAGGATTCAGCACACCAGAGGTGATTGCCCGCAAGTCCGACACACCTAATTTTCTTCAGTGGCTAGGCGCTACTGGCGGCGATCCTTTTTATGCAGTCATTAGTTACCGTCAAGCTTGAGTTATTCAGCCACCTCATTTAACTTAATTCTAAACTTTTGTCAAGAGTTCATAACTTCTTTGCTGATAAGACTTATCCTCAAAAGTACATAGTAGATTTGATCTCGAATTTCAGGGCGAGATCAAGCTAGCTGGGGAAGGGTTTGCAGCACATATTTTTGCAACCCAAGTTTATTGCTCAAAATTGCATATTTAAAGGAGAATTTAACATTATGGTACAGGATTCCGCAGCCCGATTTTTTAAAGCTGTACAACAAGATCAAGCATTACAACAAAACTTCAAAGCTATTACAGATCCAAGCACCTTTGTTGAAATGGCTTCACAGCGTGGCTATAATTTCACAGTTGAAGAACTAGAAGCGGCGATCAGCAAACTATCTCCCGAAGAGATGGCGGCTGTAATAAATCCAGGTGTGGGGCCAAGACGGCATCTATTACCCAGATAAATTGTCAGCTAATCAGTTATCAGTTAGCTGTTTTCAGTAATCACTAATTACTGATTAGTGATTTTTATTTTACATAACAACAAATGCCTGATAACTGAATGCTTAACTCAACTAAGCATTTTGATCTATTTGGGCTAAAATCTGTTGGATGCGCTCGCACAAATCCTCATGACAATGACCGTTGCTGGCAATCAAGCAACCCCATTGATTAACATCGCCTTGGTTATACTTTAATGGCTGACCATCTACATGGGTAAATTTACCACCAGCTTCGGTCAAAATTAATTCTGGTGCTGCCATATCCCAGTCTTTAGGTGCAGACTTACCAGAAATTGAAATATAGATATCTGCTTTTTGCTCTACAATTGTGGCAACTTTACAGCCGACACTGCCAACAGCGCGTTGATTTTGGCAAGGTAGTTGTTGTAATAATTGGTTGAAGCGTTGATCTCGATGGGTGCGGCTAACAACTAAAGTTAAATCTGCAAGAGAATTGCGATCGGATACTTGCACTTGATTTGTAGAACCGTCGCGAGTTTCTTCAAATGTGCCACCATCTTTGATGGCATAAAACAATTTTTCCGCTTCCGGCCATGCAACTACTGCTAAAACTGGTCTACCTTGATGTACTAATGCAATATGAATAGCATATTCACCAGTTTTGTCGATAAAATCTCTTGTGCCATCAAGGGGGTCAATTATCCATACCCAAGAGTTATCTATAGGTAGCGATGTCTGAGATTGATATGTTTCTTCCGTTAAATAACCAAAGTCTTCGACACCTAAAGACGCTTGTAACTTTTCTACAATGTAACTATTAACTGCGAGATCTGCCGCAGTGACAGGCCCACCTGTCTTTTCTTGGATATCTAGCTTACCTGTGCTTGGTTCACCGCGATAGAAAGACCGGAGAATATCTGATGCACCCCAAGCAATAGATCGAGCGATCGCACTAATCTCATCTAAGCCCTCGTACCTTTGTTCACTTAAGTATTTTAATTCGCCCACACTCTGCTTCCTCAACTTGTGACAACTGAGTTGATGCCACCCCTGTAGCAACGACAACCTATTTTTAACTCCACAGTAAGGCAATAGGCTTTATTCCCTCTACCAGACAGGCTTACAACAGGAAAAACTAACCTGTGAGATTTTACGCCGATTTAATCAATTAAACCACGTATTTCAAAGCTGACACCCAGCAATCCAAAGATGTTGTTGAGGAATTTTGTGTTGAGTTGTTTCTATAGCAACCGTCAAGGCAGTTAGGACAAAATATATTCCAAAAACCTTGTAAACATTGGCTTTTAAAAAAGCTGACGGTGCAGATAGCTGAGTGCTGATCGCTATATATTAAAGATTATCAATTTCACCTCATTAGGGAACAAATTCAACATCATTTACGTCTAGCTGTAGATTGCTTACTACGAATTCAACCACTTCATATTTTCTTAGCTATACAAAATAACTTTTTCATTCTACTGTTAATTTCCTTAATTCAGTACTCAATTTTATTCCCAAAAATAGCTGCTAGTTTATCCAAATCCAGCAATAAAACTGCCATAGTTAAGTTACTTTTATTTAAATATGAATTAAATTTTATTATCAACTTCGATTACATAAGTAAATTTACTTATATCTTGAACAAAAAAACAAGATTGAATTTAATAAAATAAAAAGTTAGCTAAAAAAATCAATAATATCTTGGTTTAAAAACCAACAAACAAATCCATGAATTTCTTCCCAGCAAACTTAGATCCGCAGAAATACTCAAAAAAGTTTGTTATTATACGTATATTTACGATTTTTTTTGATAGCCTTGCTCTAAAAACCCATTTTTCCGTATTTTCACGTAAAATTGTCAAGGTCAATTTCAGCCATTTCCGGACAAACCGTCCTTTAGATGAATGTTGAATTGGTAAACACAGGAAAAAAGCTTCATGTATCCACCGGATTTAATTAGGTACAGAATACACAAGTTAGAATTTTTGCCATTTTGTTAGTTAGATTGGCAAATTATTCGCTCTCATTTAAAATCTTAGGAGACCTGCAAGTAATTTAGATATGGTTAACATCATGACTTATAACTTAGTAAATGACTTAGCTATAAAGTTGCAAACTGTACCTGTTGCACTATCTAGAAAACATAAACGGTTGGTACTAATTTTAATAGATTTAATCTTATTTGTAGGATCTATATACAGTGCTTTTGGATTTCGTTTGGGATTTGGATCAGTACAGAGCATAATTTGGGGTTCCTGGTGGTTAATTAGTTTACTGATTTTAATTAAAATCAGTGTTTTTATCGGGATGGGTATCTACCGCAGAGTTCTACGCTACACAGGTACAGAGTTTATATTGATGGCTATTAAAGCAGTACTACTTAGCTCTAGCGCGTTAGTAGTGTTAGCTTATTTTATTCAATCTAAACAACTGCCACGCTCAGTCCTACTCAACGATGCGTTGTTAACTTTGCTATTAGTAGTTGGGGTTAGACTATGGATGCGCTCAATAGTTTATAATCTTAATTCTTTAGCGAATTCAGGTAAATCTCAGGAAAGAATCATTATTTATGGTGCAGGTGCAACTGGTTCTCAACTAGCTCAATCATTGGCTCAAAACCATAACTATCGGTTAATAGCTTTTGTAGATGACAACCGAAATCTACATCACCATATAGTTCAAGGATTGACAGTTTACTCTCCAGCATTATTACCCAAATTGGTAGAACATAAAGACTGTTCCACAATTTTATTGGCAATGCCATCTATAGATGGTCGCAAAAAACAACAAATATTAAATTCCTTGCAATCTTTACGTGTGCAGGTGAAAACCGTACCAAGTATTACTGAAATTTTGTCAGGCAATGTATCTATTAGTAAAATTCGCAATGTTGATATTGCAGATCTTTTAGGTAGAGAGCAAGTTGCACCTAATCAAGAATTACTGCAAATGGATGTTACTGGTAAAACCGTGCTAGTAACAGGTGCTGGTGGCTCTATCGGCTCTGAGCTATGCCGTCAGATTGCTAAACAGAAACCTAACTGCTTGGTATTGTTCGAGCTAAATGAGTTTGCGTTGTACAGCATTGAAATGGAATTATCTGAAACTTATCCCATGCTCAAACGAGTAGCTTGCTTAGGTTCTATCAACGATTCAGATTATTTAACAGGCACTTTAAAAAAACATCGTGTAAATACGGTTTATCATGCAGCAGCTTATAAACACGTACCTTTGGTAGAAGCAAATCCATCGCCAGGAATTTTGAATAATGTTTTAGGAACTTTAACTGTAGCTCGTTGCGCCAGTGAATCTGGTGTGAACAAGTTTGTGTTAATTTCTACAGATAAGGCAGTTCGCCCTACTAATGTTATGGGAGCCACGAAACGGGTAGCAGAACTAATTTTGCAGGCTATGGCTCAACAAGGAAACACTACGACTTGCTTCACAATGGTGCGATTTGGCAATGTTTTAGGCAGTAGTGGTTCTGTTGTGCCTCGGTTTCGACAACAGATTGCTGAAGGTCAGGCAATAACAGTCACTCATCCTCATATGACTCGTTATTTTATGTCAATTCCTGAAGCTGCGTCTTTGGTTATCCAAGCAGGAGCAATGGCCAAAGGTGGTGAAGTTTTCTTATTAGATATGGGTGAAGCAGTACGGATTTATGATCTTGCTCTGCAAATGATTCGGTTAAGTGGTTTAGAGGTTGGTAAGGATATTGAGATTGAATTTAGTGGTTTAAGACCAGGAGAAAAAATATATGAGGAATTGTTGATTGATACTGCGAATGCTCAACCAACAAAGCATCCTAAAATTTTCTCTGCCAATGAACCAGTGACTAAGTGGGAAGTTTTAAAACCGCGCTTAGATGCACTATTATTTCATGCTCAATGCCATAATTATGGCAGTATGCTTTCAGAATTAAAGAATATTGTGCCAGAGTATCAACCTCAGAAACAATTAGGTAGTGAAGGCGAAAAATTTGTACAGGTAAATTGATTGATTTCGGTGATAAGTATGGGGGTCAAAATTTAAAAACGTTAAAGAGCGATCGCTCTTTACTGGATGCTGGTGAATGGTGACGTAGGAATTACACTATAAGTTTATTTATGCCCACCTACTTATGTTATAGGTGATTGATACTTAATAATTGATTTAGCTATTCATCCATCTACGAGTGCCAAAAAATTGGCAGGAGTGAGCAGCGATATTTGCTGCTGCGCGACTAGCGTCGCTCAAATTTTGTTCTAAGATATAGTGACAAAAGGCACCGTGAAAAATGTCGCCAGCACCTAATGTATCTACTACTGAAATTTTAGGAACTTCTAAGTAGCCAGATTTGCCTGTTGTGAAATATTGAATAGGTTTTTCTCCCTGGGTAATAGCAATCTGAGTAATGCCGACAGCAGAGAGATAGGCAATTACGTCTTCTGGTAGGTGGCAATTGGGGGGATGAAAGTTGGATGAACAAATAGCATAGTCAACGAAAGGCAAAAGTTTTTCTATCCCAGGCTTCCAACTTCCGCCATCAAGCACTACTGGAATATTTTGGGTTTGGGCAATTTGGGCGATCGCACAACCGATTGCCATCTGGTGTCCATCAACTAAGACTATATCAACTCCCTGCAAAATATCAGCAGGAATGCGTTCAATCGGGATTTGGGCTTTTGTAGCATTTAGAGATATCACCGCACGATCGCCTGTATCTTTAGTAATTATGATCGAAGACACTGGCGGTGGCTCTGATTGGTTAGGATCGAGATCGGCAATCGCGATCTGATAATTTCCTAAATCTGCCTTGATTAGGTGTGTAATTGGATGATTTCCCACCACCCCTAACAAAGTTGCTTGATTTCCCAGGTGACTGAATGCTACTGCGGCATTTGTTGCAGGCCCCCCTGCTGTTACTGTATAGTCCAGCGCGACTACCTTTTCGTTATTACTAGGAGCATCTTTGGCTAAATATACGAAGTCTAAAGTGACTAAACCGACAAATAACCCCTTTTTTGCCATAAAGTTATAAATTTTGATTTTTTAGAACGCAGATAAAGAAAGATGGACGCAGATGAACGCAGATAAACTACAACAGCAATCAATCAAAAGAGGTTTACTGTATGTGGTAGGGACACCAATTGGTAATTTAGAAGATATGACTTTTCGGGCAGTGCGGATCTTGCAAACAGTGGATTTAATTGCTGCGGAAGATACGCGCCATACAGGAAAATTATTGCATCATTTTCAAGTTACAACTCCCCAAATTAGCTATCACGAACATAATCAACAGCAGCGTATTCCTGAGCTAGTGGAAAAAATGAAGCAAGGATTAGCGATCGCGCTGGTTACAGATGCCGGAATGCCAGGAATTTCTGACCCAGGATATTATTTAGTTAAAGCTTGTATTGAGGCTGGGGTGTCAGTTGTACCACTTCCTGGTGCTACTGCGGTAATTACGGCGCTCAGCGCTGCGGGACTACCTACAGATCGATTTGTATTTGAAGGATTTTTACCGCCTAAAGGACAAGAACGGCGCGATCGCTTAGAATCTCTTGTTAGTGAAAACCGCACGATCATTTTATATGAAGCTCCACACCGAGTGCGCCAAACTCTGCAAGACTTAGCTGAGGCAATGGGAGAAGCGCGACAGATTGTGTTAGCAAGAGAGTTAACCAAGTTGCATGAGGAGTTTTGGCGAGGAACTATTACAGAAGCGATCGCTCACTACGCTCAACGTGAACCTCAAGGAGAATTTACTATATTAGTTGCTGGTACACAGTTTATAGCTCCCGCGCTATCTGAAACAGCACTAAAAGCCGAGTTACAACGGTTGCTGAAGGAGGGATTATCGCGATCGCAAGCTAGCCGTCAGTTAGCTAAAGCAACTTCCCTCTCCCGCCGTGAGATCTACCAATTAGCTTTGGAAATTCCTGATTTCAGCTAACAAGTATTAAAATTTACTCTAATTTTTTATCTTACACCTTAAATGTAAACTTGTTTTTGATATTAGTTTACACCGTTAGATAGAGGCAATATAAATTTAGATTTATAAAGTTTAATATAATTAATATTGTTTATTAAACCTTTTTAATTTTTTATGAAGCTATTAGATTTGATTAGAAATATTATTCCAACCTTGTTAAATTTCAGAAATAAGCCGTGGTGGATAAAAATTACTACGGAACAGCCCCAATGTATTTATTATTTTGGGCCTTTTGAGAATGAGCAAGAAGCTCAAAATTATTGTCCAGGCTATATTGAAGATATTAAAAGTGAGCAATCGCAGGGAATAAAAGTTGCTATCAAACCCTGTAACCCAGAGTTACTAACTATTGATATCCAAGATGATTTGGTATTTAGCCAAAGTTTAGCTGTGTCTAAACTAAATTGATATGTATAGAAAATATTACATAAAATCTTTTCATTAATTGCATAATTTAACTAGCTCTTAAAGTTGAGTAACTTTGGGCTAATAATTTAGCCTTAACACAAGTATTCTTGGCTTTTGGTATAGAAAAAGGTTGATGATCAACAACTAAATGACGTATCAAGTAAGTTTCTAAATTAGGTGTAAAGATAGGATTTAAGTCTTGTTACTTAATTTAATCTTAATTCGGGCGTAATAAATACTTACGTAAAATAATTTATATATGAAAGGTTGCGGATTATAGCAGACAGGGAGTGAAGTAGATAATAATTAGGTAGAGCTAATTTGATCAGACCTCTGAGAAAAGTTTTTGTATTAACTTCCCCAATGCTCTGGCAATTTATTCCTGAAAAAATTTTTAATAGGGAACTCTATCTAAGTGAAATTCCGTTCATTAGGTTCTAGTAATGAATTGTCAATCTTTGCTTTCCGGTTATTTAATTTTAATGCTCTCGTTGATTGGATGTAGTGAGCAAAATTCTTCGATAACAACACCTACCCCTGCTTCCAATTCTAGAACATCTCAAAGAATTCAACCTTCCGCAAGTTCTAGCCTTACTTCCATCTCTAAAACAGAAACAGCAAAATCGGTAATATCCTCAGTAAATGCTAACCCAACTCGTACAAATCCTAATGCTACTGTTATATCTCAAAACAAAATAATTTCAGCAACGGGAATCGGTGCAGCTAAGTTGGGGATGACTTATGGACAATTAAAAAAAGAATTGGGTGCGAGTGCTGAATTTCAAATTAAGTCACCTTTTATGGTTGACTGGGATGCGATCGCAGTTATCTCTTCAGGTAAAGTACAATATTACATTCTCTATCCTGCGGGAACTACTTTCAAGAATTCTCAACTAATTGAATCTATATTTACTGATAATCCTGATTATCAGACAGCGCAAAAAGTTGGAGTAGATACACCCATCAAACAAGCAGAGGCAATTTATGGAGATGCTACTTTGTTTTATAACACCGCCGTTGAATCAAGAGAATACATCAAGTTTGCCAACCAACCAGCAGAAAATATCTTTTTCCGACCTAATACAAATAATAATCAACAGTTTGTAGGAATTTATTCTTCAGCTTCGGGAGAGTATCACGAAACCCAGCAATATCAGCCTAATAGTTTAATTGGAGCAATCGGTGTTGATTGTCGAGGAAATTGCACACCATAATAAGCTGTGCTTTATACTCCACACAGCCATAAATTATGCTTTTTGAAGGTCATTGCTAATTGCTAAATTAAACTTCTTGAAATAAATCAATAGAAAACATTTCAGTCAACGTAGTTAGGTAAGGTAGAAAAATTGCCATATCTTCACTATTCAATTGATGGTGCATTTCCCATCCCAAAGTACTGAGCATATCTTGCACCATTTTCCAGGTTACTTTCAGGCGTGGATATAACATCACGCATAAAGGGAATAACTCTTGCTGCACCGAATTCATACTGTTTTCTAAAACACATAGACACAAATAAACCTGAAACATCTCTACATCACGGATACTAGAAGTTTTAACAGATATACTTGCGAGCGAACCACTGTATGTTTGATGGTTAGGGTGCAAACGACTGACTTTATCACACACCCTATAAGCAGTTTTTGTAGTGATGGGTAGCAAATGCTGAACTGCTGCTAGTACTGGAGAATCATAGTCATATTGAGCAGCAACTTCGTAAGCTTTTCTGAGCGGCATATACATATAATCATCCATTACTTTTAAGTAAGGCATCCATAAGCCTTGCTCTGTCGTTGATAGCCACTCAAGCAGCATTTGACCTGTTTGATGGAACTGTACACCGACAAATCCAATTGCACGAGGATCAACGGCAGTGTATTTTTGTCGCACTTTACCAAAATCTTTGCCCACAACTACTGAAAGTTGTCGCGGAGTGGCGCGTAAAGCGTAGGCGTTCAGTGCTTTTTCAAATAAATAGCGAGTATCTGCGGCAATTTCTAGGGGATTAATTAATTCAGGATTGATACCGTGACGGCGAATTTCCTCTGAAAGAAGATTTTCTGTAAATGACCAAGCTTTGGCACTGGCGAGATTAAGGTTTTGTATTAGTTTTTTCGCTGTGCGATCGCGTCCTTCTTTAGAAGTAACTTCCTTTAGCGTGTCAACTTTTTTGAGTTGATCTGTTTGTTCAGGGCTAGTAACGGCGGTGTAATATTTACGCGCCCACAGTGCTGCTAGAGAATGAACGTTAGAGTCTGGGGATGGTTGTGTGGTAGCTACTCGATCAGAAATCTGCGAGGATTGCCCTGACTGTGTACTAGATACTAATGGTTGAGTCATAAGATGTTTAAATGTATGCAGCTTACGAAGCTATGCTGTATTTTTACTTATTGTTACGGATAAAACCAGGTAAATGTTCGATTATATCAAATAATTCACCGATTTTTTAAGCATGATTGTTTGCGATTCCCCTAACCCCTTACTCCTTCGGAGTCGCTTCGCGATTTCTCTGCGCTAGCAGTACGGGGTGGCTCCGCCAACGGGGACGCTTCGCGATCGCATCATCGGAAAATAGCTTGAGGAAAAAAAAATCCTCTGGCAAGTTTCACAAATTCATCAACATCACCCTTGATTTGCCATTTTTAATCAACATTTAATATCTTAAAAAGAAGCTTTTACTGTGCTGGTAATCCGACCAACAGATTCTTGCCTAAACATTTGCTTATATAAACAAATAATTTCCTCAATTTCGCGATTTTTTTCGGCACTACTTTCGTAAGTCAAAATAACGATCTTGCTTTTTTCTTTAGCTAACTTTCCAGAATGCTCAAGATACTGCCCGTAAGCATCCACCACAGTTAACCCATCTTTAAACCTAGACGTAATCACATCATCCAAAAATTTTTGCCACTCAGCGTCAGAAATTAGACCACCTCCAGGTATAGATAAACCAAAATACAATTCATCTTTGGTTAGAACTTTACCAGGGGGGCTACTGCTAGATTCTTCTATAGTTTGAGCGATAGTGATGGGAATCGGGCAAACAGGAGATAAAACAAGTACACTAGCTAGAAAAATACTTTGAAGATGCTTAGTCATGTTACTTAGGGAATGTGTTCTTAATCATCAAAGGATATTTTTGGTGTTTTCCTCAGATTTATCTGCAAAATTCCGATAAATTAGACAAATAAAATCATTTTTACAATTTTATAAGCTTTTTAAAACTCTTTTAGGCAAATAAATCCGATGACTAACATTCAAAATTACAGTACTTGGTGTTGGAAGTTAGGGATAGCTGGTAATTTAGTAATCTTTAATATAGCTGGTCAGTGGCAGGATATTGCCCAAGCACAAATTGTCATAGATTCTACCCTGGGAAATGAACATTCTATTGTTACACCTAAAATTACTGTTAATAATCTTTCAACACACCAAATTAATGGTGGCGCTATTCGGGGTACAAACCTGTTCCACAGTTTTTTAGAATTCAATGTTGCTAACGACAAAGGAGTGTATTTTAATAATCCTATAAATATCAAAAATATTTTCACTCGAATTACAGGCAATAATCCCTCTAATATTTTAGGAACGCTTGGTATTAATGGTGCAGCGAATTTATTTTTAATCAATCCTAATGGCATTTTGTTCGGGAAAAATGCTCGTTTGGATGTTCAGGGTTCTTTTCTGGCAACAACTGCCAACTCTATTCAATTTGGGAATCAAGGTTTTTTCAGTGCATCCCCTGAAAATATTCCAGGATTATTAACAGTTAACCCCTCAGCACTTTTGTTTAACCAAATTGCCAATAACTCGATTATTAATCAATCAACACTTCAAGTACCTGATGGTCGGAGCTTATTGTTGCTTGGGGGGAATATCTTTTTGGATGGTGGTAAGTTAAAAGCACCAGGGGGTCGGATCGAATTAGCAGGATTAGCGATTCCAGGGACTATAGGTTTAAATTTAGATGGTCATGATTTACAAATAAATTCCTCGCCAGCAACGCTACTAGCTGATATATCACTCAGAAATAATTCTTTAATTGATGCTAGTGGTAGACAGGAAAATTCTAGTAATTCAACCTCATTGCTAAACACTAGAGGCGGCAACATTGAGTTACAAGGGCATTACATCAGCATCAGCAATAATTCAAAAATTATTGCTGATACATTTGATAGTCAAGATGGTGGCAAAATCAATATTCAAGCATCAGAGTTACGTTTACAAAATGGTGCAGCAATATCAGCTTCAACTTTTGGCTCTGGTCGTGGAGGGAATCTTAATGTCACTGCTTCGCAAGCAATAGAATTAACAGGTTTTGGTGGATTTGGTACTCTAGAAAAAATTCAAACAAAAACCTTTAACCCTGCTGACATTCAAAATGGTTTATTTGCCTTAAGTTTTGGTACTGGCGTAGGCGGAAATATAGAAATTGATACTCCTAAATTGATTCTCCGAAATGGGGCAGCAACAGTAGCATCTACCTTTGGCTCTGGTCAAGGAGGTTCTTTAACAATTAATGCCAATGAGTTGGTAGATGCCAGTAAATCTTTAATCTTTGCTGGCACTTTAGGCAGTGGGAATGCGGGAAATTTACTAATTACAACTAACAAATTAATTCTTACAAACTTAGCCGCAGTAGAAACAACTACTCATGGCAAAGGTAAAGCAGGTACTTTAACAGTAAATGCCTCTGATACCGTCGAGGTAGTTGGCTCTGCCTTAGATGCAAATTATCCTTCTATAGTTACCGGAATATATGCTAATTCAACTCCTTTGCCACCAAATATAGAAATAGGAGATGCTGGAGAATTAACAATTAATACAAGCAGATTAATTTTGCGTGATGGCGGAGAGATTGGTGCTGGAACTTTTGGCAAAGGTCAGGGCGGCTCTTTAACTATCAATGCTACTGATTCAGTAGAAGTTACAGGAGCTTTACCTACTCCATTTAACTACCCCAGTAGTTTGTTTGCTATTTCTACAGGCGCTGGTGATGCTGGTAAATTGTTAATTACAACTAAACGCCTGAGCGTCCGTGATGGCGGCACAATTTCTACTGGTACTTTTAATAGTGGTAATGGAGGCAGTTTAGTAGTTAATGCCTCAGATATTGTAGAACTAGCAGGTTCATCAGCTACCAGCCAGTTAGGAATTGATGCTGGGTTTTACTATGTTGGTTCGCGCTTCCCTAGTATTTTAATTACTAACAGTAATGGCACCGGCAATGCTGGTGATTTAACAATTGTAACTAACAAATTAATTGTCCGAGATTTGGCACAAATAGAAGCAAGTACTCAGGCTCATGGTAGAGCAGGAACATTAACAGTAAATGCCTCTGATTCTGTAGAGGTAATTGGTTCACAGTTGTATCCAGGTAATCTAGATCTAGTTAGTGGAATATTTGCTGACTCAACTCCTCCATCAGAAAATATTAATGCTGGAGATGCAGGGGAATTAACAATTAATACAAACAGATTAATCGTGCGAGATGGCGGAGAAATTGGCGCGGGTACTTCTGGCATAGGTAAAGGTGGAAATATCACCATCAATGCTAGGGACTCTGTGGAAGTTATGGGAGCAACACCTGATGAGTATAAGCTTCCTAGCACTATCTATACAGATACTTATGGGGTTGGCGATGCTGGTGATGCTGGTGATTTGAGGATTACAACTGGCAGGTTAACCCTTGAGAATGGAGGAATGATTGCTGCTGGTACTTCTAATAGTGGTACTGGAGGTAATTTGATAGTAAATGCCTTAGATAGTATAGAATTAACCGGATCATCACCTACGACTCAGGCAGCAATTGATGCAGGGTTTTACTATACTGGTTCGCGCTTTCCTAGTAGCTTAATTACTAGCAGTAGCGGTAGTGGCGATGCAGGTACTTTAACAATTAATACTAATAAATTAATTGTGAGCAATCAAGCTCAAGTAGCTTTAAGCGGTAGCGGTTCAGGTAATGCAGGTAACTTGGAAATCAATGCTCAATTCCTTCAAGTGCAAAATATAGCCGATGTGATTGCTACAACTACATCTGGCGAAGGCGGCAATATGAAGTTAGAAACTGAAAACTTACAATTGCGCGATCGCGGTAAAATCTCAACTACGGCTGGGGGTAGTGGTAACGGCGGCAACCTCACTCTCAATACAGATACATTAGTAGCTATCAATAATAGTGAACTTAGTGCTAATGCCTTTCTGGGTCGTGGTGGCAAAATTGAGATTAATAGTCAAGGTGTTTTTCGTGGAGTAGATAGTAAAATTACTGCCAGTTCTCAACTCGGAATCAATGGTGTAGTAGAAATCAATAATTTTGGTATAGACCCCAGTAAAGGTTTAACTAATTTACCAGTAGAAATCCTCAATGTTACTGGATTAATTGACCAAAGTTGCTCATCTAATGGGCGTGAAGTTGGGAGTCAATTAAGCGTAACTGGTAGAGGTGGTTTACCAGCAAATCCTCAAGAAACACTTAACGGGCAAACAGTCCTGACAGATCTGGCAACACCATCAGAAACTAGCAATTTATCTAGTATCGTTAGCCATCAAATTTCTCATCCTCATCCCCAGCCTTCACTAATAGAAGCTACTGGATGGGAGGTTAACAAACAAGGTGAGGTGATTTTAACAGCTTATGCACATAAAGTAACACCTCATGCACCTTGGCAAAAGTCTCCTAGCTGTCAGGATTAAGTTTTTAACAAATAAGGGTAAGGAAAACTGAATATCCTTACCCTGACAATTAATTTTTTTTGCCTATATTAAGCTTTTGGTTTATATGTTGAAGCTACGTGCAATTCCTTCAACTGCTTCCCATCTACACTAGAAGGCGCATTAGTCAACTGACACCGCGCTTGCTGAGTCTTCGGAAACGCAATTACGTCTCTAATTGACTCTTCTCCAGCTAATAGCATCACCAATCGATCTAAACCGTAGGCAATACCACCATGTGGGGGTGTACCAAAGTCAAAGGCTTCAAGTAAAAACCCAAACTTGTTGTGTGCTTCTTCTGGAGATAAGCCAATAGTTTCAAATACTTGCTCTTGCACTTCGCGCTGGTAAATTCGCAGGCTTCCGCCGCCAATTTCATAGCCGTTGAAAATTAAATCATAAGCTTGGGCGCGTGCGGTTTTTAAGTCGGCTAAATCATCTGGGTGAGGTGCAGTAAAGGGGTGGTGGAGTGCTTCTAGTCGTTTTTCTTCTGCATTCCACTCAAACATTGGGAAGTCTGTGATCCAGAGTAAGTTAAGTTTATTTGGATCAATTAATCCTAACTGTTGACCAATTACTAAACGCAGACGATCTAAAGTTTTATTAACTGTGTTTGTGTCACCTGCACCAAATAGCAGCAAGTGACCAGGTTTTGCGCCTGTGCGTCTGAGGAGTTCTTGCTTTTGTTCTTCACTCAGATTGTCTTTAATTGCGCCAATGGTATCAATTTCGCCGTCTTCACGTACACGGATATAGGCTAGACCTTTAGCACCAGCTTCAGTTGCTTCTTTAAATAAGTCTCCGCCTGGTTTAATTCTGACATTTGAAATAGCATCATTACCACCAGGAATCGGCAGAACTTTGACCACGCCTCCACTATTTACAGCACCAGAAAATACTTTGAAGCCAGAGTCTTTCACTAAATCAGAGACGTTGACAAGTTCTAAATTAAAGCGGGTGTCTGGTTTATCGCTGCCGTATTTATCCATCGCTTCGGCATAAGTTAAGCGAGGAAAAGGTCGAGGTAGTTCAATACCTTTAACAGTTTTGAAGATGTGACAAGTTAAATCTTCATTGAGTTGCAGAATTTCCTCTTGGGACATGAAACTCATTTCCATGTCGAGTTGAGTAAATTCTGGCTGTCTGTCTGCGCGTAAGTCTTCATCTCGGAAGCAACGAGCAATTTGATAGTAGCGATCGCATCCTGCTACCATCAAAAGTTGCTTAAACAGTTGCGGCGACTGAGGTAAAGCAAACCATTCGCTAGGATTCACGCGACTTGGTACAAGGTAATCTCTCGCACCTTCTGGCGTTGAACGAGTTAATATTGGTGTTTCAACTTCAATGAAGTTTTCAACATCTTCTAAGAATCTGCGGATAGCTTTGACTACTTGGTGGCGCAGTTGCAGATTTTGACTCATGCGATCGCGCCTAAGATCTAAATACCGATATTTCAGCCGCAACTCTTCCCGCACAGGTTCGGTTTCTGACGTTGCTACTTGGAAAGGTAGCTGTTTATTGAGCCGATTGAGTAATTCAATCTGATCGGCATAAATTTCCACTTCACCCGTCGGTAGGCGAGGATTGAGAGAATCTTCTGGACGCTGCGTTACCCGTCCAGTAATTTTAACTACATATTCGTTTCGCAGAGTTTCTGCCAGTTGATAAGAATCAGGGGTGCGTTGGGGATCGCTGACCACTTGAACAATACCAGAGCGATCGCGTATATCTAAAAAAATCACGCCTCCGTGGTCGCGGCGACGGTCTACCCATCCGCACAAGGTGACTGTCTCTCCAATATTCTCTGCTCGGAGTTGACCGCAATAATGGGTTCGCATAATAGCTGATCAGAAGGCTTAAATACTAAAAATTACATTAGGCTAACACATTGGGGAAACTGACAAAGATTTTTTGGCTATCTCCCCACGCCAACCATCAAAGCTCTCCCATTATGCAGCATTGAGAGCCAATAACAAAGTAGTTATAGCACTCAGCATTCAGCACGAGCGATCGCGCCTTTATAGAGTATGAATTAGTATAACCGCCAAGACGCAAAGAGCGCCAAGGAAGGAAGGTTAAGAGAGGATAATTCTTTTGATGCCTTCTTTGAGAATGGGGACGTTGAAGTTAATGAGGAGTCCAAGTTTTTGATTTGTCATCTTTAGGTAGGAGATAACTTGTGCTGAATGAATGGAGGTTAGCTTTTCAACTGCCTTGAGTTCAACAATTAAGGCATTACCTACTAGCAAATCTATTCTGCCTTCACCAACTCTTTGACCTTTATAAGTTACAGCCACAACTGCTTGGCGAACAAAAGGTATGCGACGCTGCTGAAGTTCTACACACAGCGCCCCCTCATAAACCGACTCCAAAAAACCAGCCCCCAAAAGTCTATGCACCTCAATTGCCGCCCCAATAACATCATAAGCTAACCGATCTAACTCCTCACTTGGCTCCTCTCTCTTGGCGATCTTAGCGTCTTGGCGGTTCATTCTCTCTAACCCTTCTTCTCCCTATGGCAAAATCTCAATATAACTCAGCAATTGCCTCCGATTTATGACTGCAAACATTCCCACACTGCCTAGCCAATACGACCCCTCTACTACTGAAGCCAAATGGCAGAAGTTTTGGGAAGAAAATCACATCTTCAAAGCTGACCCCACACACGGCGGTAAATCTTATTGCATCGTTATTCCCCCGCCAAACGTCACTGGTAGCTTGCACATGGGTCATGCTTTTGACCAAACGTTGATTGATACCTTAATCCGCTACCACCGGATGCGTGGTTATAATACCTTGTTTATCCCTGGAACTGACCATGCCAGCATTGCTGTCCAAGCAATTCTAGATAGACAGCTAAGGGAAGAAGGGAAAACTCGTTACGATTTAGGACGCGAGCAATTCCTAGAACGCGCTTGGCAGTGGAAGGAACAATCTGGAGGTACAATTGTTAACCAACTGCGCCGCCTCGGTGTCTCGGTGGATTGGACACGGGAACGCTTCACAATGGATGCAGGCTTATCTAAAGCTGTGTTGGAAGCGTTTAACCGACTTTATGATGATGGATTAATTTATCGTGGTAAATATTTAGTTAACTGGTGTCCTGCTACCCAGTCGGCAGTGTCTGACTTAGAAGTTGATAACCAGGAAGTTAACGGGCATTTATGGCATTTCCGTTATCCGCTTTCTGATGGTTCTGGTTATCTAGAAGTAGCGACAACTCGACCAGAAACAATGTTAGGTGATACGGGAGTAGCAGTAAATCCCACTGATGAACGTTATAAACATTTAATTGGCAAAACTTTAACTCTGCCAATTATGCAGCGAGAAATTCCCATAATTGGGGATGAGTTAGTAGAGAAAGAATTTGGTACAGGTTGCGTTAAGGTAACACCTGCACACGATCCAAATGACTTTGAAATGGGTCAGCGTCACAACTTGCCTTTTATCAATATTATGAATAAAGACGGCAGTTTAAATGAAAATGCTGGAGCGTTTCAAGGTCAAGACCGCTTTGTTGCTAGAAAGAATGTAATTAAGCAGCTAGAAGCAGAGGGATTTTTAGTAAAAATTGAGGATTATAAGCATACTGTACCGTATAGCGATCGCGGTAAAGTTCCCGTCGAACCTCTCCTCTCAACTCAGTGGTATGTCAAGATTCGCCCACTTGCAGACAAATCGCTACAATTCTTAGAGGATCAAAATTCGCCTCGGTTTGTCCCTGAACGTTGGACAAAAGTTTATCGTGATTGGTTAGTAAAGATTAAAGATTGGTGTATTTCTCGTCAATTATGGTGGGGACATCAAATACCTGCTTGGTATGCAGTTAGCGAAACCAATGGAGAAATAACTGATGATACCCCATTTGTAGTTGCAAAAAGTGCAGAAGAAGCACGTGAGAAAGCTATAACAAAATTTGGCGAAAATGTCAAAATTGAACAAGATCCAGATGTCTTGGATACTTGGTTTTCTTCTGGACTGTGGCCATTTTCAACATTAGGATGGCCAGAAGAAACAGCAGATTTAAACACCTATTTTCCTACAAGTACCTTAGTTACAGGATTTGACATTATCTTCTTCTGGGTTGCCAGAATGACAATGATGGCAGGACATTTTACCAATCAAATGCCGTTTAAAGATGTTTACATTCACGGGTTAGTGTTGGATGAAAACGGCAAGAAGATGTCTAAATCTGCGGGTAATGGTATTGATCCATTATTGCTGATTGATAAGTATGGTACAGATGCGTTGCGCTATACCTTAATTAAAGAAGTGTTGGGTGCTGGTCAAGATATTCGTTTAGAATACGATCGCAAGAAAGATGAATCACCATCTGTAGAAGCATCGCGCAACTTTACTAATAAATTATGGAACGCCGCTAGGTTTGTGATGATGAACCTAGAGGGAAAAACACCTCAACAGTTAGGCAAACCTGATGCAGCATCATTAGAATTATGCGATCGCTGGATTCTTTCGCGCTACTATCAAGCAGTGCAACAAACTTGCAACTACATCGAGAACTATGGCATGGGTGAAGCAGTTAAGTTACTCTATGAATTATTCTGGGGTGACTTCTGCGACTGGTATATTGAATTAGTTAAACCTCGCATCCAAAAAGATGCCGATGCCAACTCAAGCTTAGTTGCACAACAAACCCTTGCTTATGTGTTGGAAGGAATACTTAAATTATTACATCCTTTCATGCCACATATTACAGAAGAAATCTGGCATACTCTCGCGCAAGCGGGTGAGAAAGACTCCTTAGCATTGCAATCATATCCAGAAGCAGATACAACATTAATTAATCCCGAATTGGAACAACAGTTTGATCTGTTAATGGGGACAATTCGCACTATTCGTAACCTCCGCGCAGAAGCAGAAGTTAAACCAGGCGCGAAAGTGCAAATCATCTTGCAAAGTGAGAGCGAAAATGAACGCCAAATCATTGATGCTGGACAATCTTATATCTGCAATTTAGCTAAGGTTAAACAATTAACAATTACTCCAGCATTAGATCAAGAACCAGCACAAAATATTGCTAGTGTATTTGGTACTGTGCAAGTATTGTTACCACTTACAGGTGTAGTTGATATTGCCGCATTCCGTAAGAAGTTAGAGAAAAAGTTAGCTAAAGTCGAGAATGATATCAAAGTGCTTTCTGGCAAGCTAAATAATCCTAACTTTGTCGATAGGGCTGCGCCGGAAGTTGTGCAAGGTGCTAAGGATAATTTAGCAGAAGTGGAAAAGCAGGCAGAAATATTGCGATCGCGCTTATCTCAGTTAGGTTAGTTTTTTAACGCACAGGAAGAATGCCAAGGGCGCAAAGAAGTTATTTTGCGTCCTTTTGTGTTAAAGAAGATTTGCGATCGCTAAAATGATTGTTAGATAGTTAATAAAATGTATGGAAACAAAAATACCTTCCTCGATTCCTACGTTGTACGAACAGGACTATTATCTTTGGTTAGAAAAAACTATACAGCAACTACGCTCCGGTCAGCTTTCCACAGTGGATTTGGCAAACTTAATTGAGGAGTTGGAAAGCATGGGTAGAAGCGAAAAACGCGCACTTATGAATTTACTAACCAGACTATTTGAACACTTGCTGAAGTTAGCTTACTGGGACTCACAAAGAGAATATAACAAAAATCACTGGAAATCCGAAATCCGTAACTTTCGCAAACAAATTAACAAAGAATTAAAAGCTAGTCCTAGTCTTAAACCCTATCTTATAGAAATATTTGAGGAATGCTATCAAGATGCTAAAGAAATATTTTCTGATCTTTCCAAACTGCCAGTAAATACTTTTCCGGTACAACCGATGGGGACTGTAGATCAAATTTTAGATGAAAATTGGCTTCCCCTGTTTGAATAAGTATGCAGCTAAAATAGTGTAATAGCTTATCAGGCAATATATGGTACAAACACCTACAAAACAACTTACTATAGAAGAATTTCTTAAACTGCCAGAAACTAAGCCAGCTAGTGAATATATTAACGGTCAAATCATCCAGAAACCTATGCCCCAAGGAAAACACAGCACTCTTCAAGACGAACTTGTTACCATTATTAATGGTATAGCCAAACCTCATAAAATTGCTCGCGCTTTCCCAGAATTACACTGTACCTTTGGCGGACGTGCCATTGTTCCTGATGTTACAGTTTTTGCATGGGATAGAATACCAGTTGATGAAAATGGCGATATTGCTAACGTCTTCCCAATATATCCAGACTGGACAATTGAAATACTATCTCCAGATCAAAAGCAAACAAAAGTAACAGGAAATATTTTGCACTGCTTACAACTTGGAACTAAATTAGGCTGGCTAATAGATCCTGATGTGCGTTCAATCTTAGTTTATCCATCAGGACAACAACCGCAACTGTTACAAGAAGCAACCGAGTTATTACCCGTTCCCGAATTAGTAGCAGAATTAAAATTAACAGTTGGCGATATATTTAGCTGGTTACAATTGGGATAAAGTGAATGTGATCGCTCGCACATCCCCATCCTCATCACCCATCCGCTACATCCGTTTCTAACTACAAAAATCATCTCACCCAACCAGCCAACCATCCGTTGCCAACGGTGTTTTTATGCTACTCTCAATCTTTGAATTCGACATAGTAACAGTAGACTCACAAGGCAATATTAACAACTGCCAACGCTGCCAAGCAGAATATTTTCCTGAAGATTTAGGAAACGGCGTAACCTTAGAAATGGTATCTATACCTGTGGGAAACTTCCTCATGGGTTCACCGGATACTGAAGCACAAAGATATGATAGGATCACCGTGACAACTACCGCCTTGGGTTTCGGGTGTCTTACTCATTCCTCCCAGGACTCTAATTACCCTTTTTATTCTTACCCTATTACTCTTTAGACTAAGAAAAATAGAAGTCAAATTTATATTAATTTAAAGTCAATACGATTTATTTATATCATCTCCGGTATATCACTATACGAGAAAAACCAATATGTGGGTAGGGGCTGGTTGACAGAACAACTTATATTCAGATCAAGAATATTCATAAACCCGCCCATACTTCAGATCAAAAATATTCATAAACCCGCCCATACACATATCGTAACTAATTAGCCGAACTTGATATTAGAGTTACAGATAAGCGCATTTTCCGCTTTTGGGCGGGTTTAACCAAGATATCTGTAAGTATTTGATTTCCTCTACCAACCCGCCCCTACACAATCTAACTTCCATACAGTAATCCAAAAGTAGGTTGGGTAGAACGAAGTGAAACCCAACAGCTATCAAAGTTTTTGCATTCGTTGCGCTGCGCTTAACCCAACCTACAAATCTACTCAGGCATCCAATCAAAATTCAGTGTCTCATCGACAGTAAAAGGTGACTCCGATGGAAAAGAATTAACATCCAACTTAGTTTCAGTAGCAGCACTACGCCGAGCCTTAAGATAGCATTTATTAAACACTTCAGAATAAAAAGGTTTCAGACTAGGACTATACTCCAGTAAAAGTTCTAATTGGTTGCGCTGTTCATCAATAGTATTTAACCAACTATGAGAACGTTTATCCGGTTGATACTTATACTTAACTAAGTGCATGAGTAGTACCCTGAGCCTATTTTCCAACTCCCGCCGTTGGCTACCGCTCATCGCCTCAATTTCTGCTATTAAATTATCCAAATCTAAGTTATTAAAGTTGCGATCGCGTAGCAGCTTGACTGTATTATCTAACCACAGACAATAATCTTGTTGATAAGAACTC
Organism: Oculatellaceae cyanobacterium; assembly: GCA_036702875.1. Classification (GTDB taxonomy): domain Bacteria; phylum Cyanobacteriota; class Cyanobacteriia; order Cyanobacteriales; family PCC-9333; genus Crinalium. The sequence continues at coordinate 104,375 of DATNQB010000032.1, forward strand.
TCTTGTCGAGTAGCTTCTAGATTAATGGTCATACACTTGCCCACAGCTATGAATTTACTGCTCAGAAACCATATTAAAATCTTTAATTACTTACCCACGCCGTAACTTTTAACTACAAATACACTAAGACAGCAAATACGGGTATATATGGGCGCACAGATTCCCACAATACAAATATAACATGAAAATAACTAAAAGTGCGTAGGAATAAACACCTTTGCGTTTCTCTTTACGCTCTACCTACAGGAAGCCTGCGGCTAATGCGTTAAAAAAAAATCCCTAAACGTCAGGTGTTGGAGTTAACTGGCACTATAACTTAACCCAACCAACCTTTTATACTGAAAAGCGCCATCAACCATGTTGACAATCTTGACTTTTACATTACTCTTATAATGGGGTAATCTACAACAATTGTTAAATAAATTTTGATTGGCAAAAATTCCATTTCTCAACCATGCAGTGTTGCCAAAATCCTCAATGTCAAAATCCCTTTAACCCTGATATCAATAGATTTTGTCAAAATTGCGGTTCAAATCAACTAAGTGAATTATTTAGACACCGCTACCGCGTACTAAAAATCTTAGGCGCAGGTGGATTTGGTAAAACTTATTTAGCCGAAGATGTAGAAAGACTCGATGATCCTTGTGTAATTAAACAATTTGCACCACAATTTACTGGAACAGCAATACTCCAAAAAGCTACAGAACTATTTAAGCACGAAGCACGACAACTTTATGAATTAGGAGAAAATCATTCTCAAATTCCTCGGTTAATTGCTTATTTTGAATACGGAAAAAGCCTGTATTTAGTTCAAGAGTTTATAGAAGGGCAAGACTTATTAGAGGAATTAAAGCAGAACCCCTTTAATGAAGAACAAATTAGGGAAATTCTGGCAGAGTTATTGCCTGTTTTAGATTTCATTCATTCTCACAACGTTATTCATCGAGATATTAAACCCGAAAATATCATTCGCAGATTTCCCCAACAAAGCTTAAAAAAAGGGGATTTAGTGCTAATAGACTTTGGCGGTGCAAAGCAAATTACTCAAACCAGTTTAGCTAGACCAGGAACGGGCATTTATACTATTGGATATGCACCAACTGAACAAATGGCAGGAAAGGCTAGTCCAGCAAGTGATTTATATGCTTTGGGTGCAACTTGTGTACGGTTATTAACTCAGTGTTTGCCAGAATTTGATCAGTCTGGTCAATTAGAAGATTTAGTTTATGATGCCACAAATGCTGAATGGTTATGGAGAGAACGTCTGCAAGAAAAAGGTTTAACTATTAGCAATGAATTAGGACAAATTTTAGATAAACTTTTGCAGCATTTACCTAGAAATAGGTATGAATCTGCCAAAGAAGTTATTAAAGACTTAAATAGTATAATTCAACCTCATCAAACTTCTTCTACGTTAACCGTAAAAGGACAGGGAGGGTTTGTCAATATTTCAGGACTAGGGCTAAAATCTTTTGCATACGACCTAGTAAAGGTAGGGTTGCGAAATAATATTAGTAGCCGCCAACGTCGTCAAGCCAAATATTTACCTGAAGATTTAGGTAACGGTGTAAGTTTAGAGATGGTATTTATTCCTGGGGGTGAATGCTGGATGGGTTCATCCCAGATTGAGGAAGGAAGATATAATCATGAAAGTCCTCTCCATAGAGTCACAATCTCGCCTTTTTTGATGGCGAAAACTCCGATAACTCAAGCACAGTGGAAAGCTGTAGCAGCGTTACCAGAAGTTAATCAATTTTTAAATCCTGACCCATCTAGGTTTAAAGGTGCAAACCGTCCAGTCGAAAATGTATCATGGCATGATGCGATCGAATTTTGTGCCAGGTTATCTCAATACACTAAACGGCAATATCGTTTACCTAGTGAGGCGGAATGGGAATATGCTTGTCGGGCGGGAACAAGTACACCTTTCCATTTTGGTGAAACAATTATTCCAGAATTAGCTAATTACAACGCCAATTATACTTATGCTTATGGTGTAAAAGGCGAATATCGTCAAGAAACAACCCCAGTCGGTAGCTTTCAAGTAGCGAATGCTTTTGGTTTATATGATATGCACGGGTTAGTTTTAGAGTGGTGTGCAGATTTTTGGCATGAGAATTACAATGGCGCACCGTCTGATGGTAGGGTGTGGGAATTCGGGGGAGATGATACGCACCGCTTACTGCGTGGTGGTTCTTGGGTTAGCTATCCCAGGAGTTGTCGCAGTGCATACCGTCGCAAGAGTACGCCAGATGGTAGGGTTGATGTGTATGGAGTTCGGGTTGTTTGCTCTTTACCTGATGAATTATAGCTGTAAGTTGTGATTTTAAAGAGTGCGATCGCTTCAACCAATGAAAATTGGCGGCTTTGTAATTGTTACGTTGGCTGAATTTAAGTTTCGTTTCTTTGCGCTTCTTTTTGTCATCTGCATAAAGATAGATAAATCGAGTTATTAATGATTAAATACCTATATTTATTGAGCGGCGTAAATAATTTCACAGATGAGCAATAGCAAACAGCTATCCGAAGCACAAGAAAGTAAAAATTTAAATTTTTTACCCGTACATTTTCAGTTGCCACTAAGATTTAAGCGTAGCTTTGGAATTGCGCTTACAAGTTTAGTGCTTATCATCCTATTATTCGTAGTACCTGCACTTACACAACAGCCAGTTACTATCACCGTTTTAATGGGTGCGCCTGTAACTCCTACCTGGAAACCGCTAATTCCGGAGTTTGAGAAAAAGAATCCAGATATTCGTATCAATATAGTAGAAGGGCCAAATGCTAGTAACTTAATTGAAGATCTCTACACCTCAGCTTTTCTACTAGGCAGTTCTCCCTATGACTTGGTTTATATGGATATTGCTTGGGTTGCCAAATTTGCTGCGGCTGGGTGGTTGATGGATGTATCAGATAAGTTATCAAAGGAAGAACAAGCAGATTTTCTCCAGGGAGATTTAGCAGGTGGACGTTATCGGGGAAAACTATATCGCATTCCAGCACTCTCTGATGCAGGTATGCTTTACTATCGCAAAGACCTTTTAGAGCAAGCAGGTTTAAAACCACCTGAAACTTTTGCTGAGTTGATGCAAATTTCTCAAGCATTGCAAAAACAAAAAAAAGTGCGTTGGGGTTATCTTTGGCAAGGTCGCCAGTATGAAGGTACACCAGCAATGTTTGTGGAGGTACTTAAGGGATATGGCGGTTTTTGGATTAACCCTGAAACCCGTGAAGTCGGGCTAGACAAACCAGAGGCAATACAAGCAGTTAAATTTTTACTCAATACAATTGCAGAAGGTGTTTCTCCTCCAGGGGTTACTACTTATCAGGAAGAAGAAACTCGGCGCGTATTTCAAAGTGGTGATGCAGTATTTCTTCGTAACTGGCCTTATGTTTGGTCTTTGGCTAACGCCAATGATTCTCTAGTGAAAGGCAAGATTGGTCTCAAACCAATGGTACACGCTAGAGGTGAAAGCAGTGGAGCTTGCCAAGGTGGATGGGGTTGGGGAATCGCTAAAGGCACCCAACATCCAGAGGCAGTTTGGAGAGCAATTCAGTTTTTTTCTAGTACAGAGGCTCAACGGGAAATTGCTTTAGATAAAGGTTATTTGCCAAGTCGTCGCTCAGTGTTTAATGATGCACAGATTGTGGAGAAATACAACCATTTTCCTGCGGTTTTGAAGGTGCTGGAAAATGCTGCTTTACGTCCTCCTATTGCCCAATACGCTCAAGCTTCTGATATTCTTCAGCGTTACTTGAGTGCTAGTTTCACAGGACAATTAACTCCTGAACAAGCTATGCAAGCCGCAGCTAATGAAACTCGTCGGTTATTAGGTATTTAGCAAGCGATCGCGTTTTTACTTTCAAACCTCACTTAATATTATAAATTAGGTGATGGGTGATCGCCGATGATGTTACTTATGTTTTTGTTACAAATAACAATATTTCTTAACATTGTAAACTGCGATCGCTAATCCTCGTATTTATAAGTAAAATAAAATCCTATAATAATTGATAAAAAATACCAGTTCTAAATATCAGTATCTACTCTTGGCATGAAAGTCTTAACTAAAAACTTAGTCAATTATAGTTAATTTAATATGAATTATTTAAACAAGGTGGATGAAGTTGTTAAAAATCTAGAAAATCATTCCAATTCACTACGTATTAAAAAGTTGATTGTGTTTGCTTGTACTAGGATCTGGATTAAGGATGCAATTCAGCTAAGTAGCATATCTTTAAAAGATTCAGTTGAGAATTTACGCGAACTTCATCCAACGTTAGCAAATCTTCAACAGGTTTTATATGAATTAGCTAATAAACTCAATAAACCAACTGAGTATTCCTTGATTGCTAAGATGATTAGCAGGGAAATGGAGAAGCTTTATAGAGATGGTACACAAGAAAGTGGGTTATCAATTGTCAATAACAATGATACTGGACATTTGCCATATTCTCTTAAAAATTATGTAAAACTGGCTGTTTTAGATTTAGAAGAAAATCAGTTTGATCAGGTCTTAAAAGCTACGGTTGAAATCATAGATAAGAATAATATTAGAAAATCTCAAATAATTAGTTATTTACCATCTACTGTTAAAGTTATTGAGTTTTACTATGCTTTTAAATTAACTTATCGGAGATTGTTTATTAATTATAAACAACAAGGTTTTTCCGGAGAATTAATTGATCCTAAGCCGAGTAGTCAACTTAATAAATCTTACCAATCTGTTGAATTGCTGAGGAGGAGTCTAGGTAAATGGTTTTCTTCGCCAGAATTTCGTGAAATTAGAAATATTCTGCTACAAGAGTTAGATCCAGATGAAGAAATTCAGATAATTATTCATAGTCCAAATCAGCATTTATTACAGCTACCTTGGCATTTAGTTTTTGAGCCTTTTTTAAAAAATTATACTAAGGCAGAAATTGTATTTAGAATTAAGAAAAATAAAGCTTATGATACTAAATCAGTATTTATAAAAAACATTAATGTTTTGGAAGTTTTAGGTAATTACGGTTCAATAGATATTGAAGTAGAACAGCAAGAGATAGCGGCTATTCCAAATTCAGAAGTATTACTATTGGCTGAACCTGTTCGCCAGCAATTAGATAATATTTGGGATAAAAATCGAAATATTTTATTTTTTTCAAGTAGCTATGGAAATACATTTGAAGATGTTTATTTTAACCAATCTGAAAGCTTTACAATTGAAGAATTTAAAACTTTTTTAAAAAGTGCGATCGCATCGGGTTTGCAACTAGCAATTATTAACTGTAGTAATGGGCTGGAAATGGCAGGAAAGCTAGCAGATTTAGAAATTCCAAATCTGATTATTCTGCGGGAACACGTTCCACCTAGAGTAGCACAAGGTTTTTTGAAACTATTTCTTAAAGCTTGTGCTAGTGGTAAATCTGTATATATGGCAATAAGAGAAGCACGAGAAAAACTAGCACCTTTAGAAAATATGTTTCCAGGTGCAACCTGGTTGCCTGTGATTTTTCAACATCCTACAACTGAAGCTATAACTGTACCAAAGTTTCCGCCGATTGAGAACAATCAAGCTTTAGAAGAGGAGGACTGGTCAGAACAAACTATTACAGATTCACAAAGTTTTGAAATAAATAACTATGATATTAATCAGAATCAATTATCGGCGCAGCTACCTCAAACAACCTTTTATACAAATATATCTTTAGTCAAGACTATTAGTGGGTTTGATAGTGAAGTTTATGCAGTTGCTATTAGTCCTGACGGTGAAAAGATTGTTGGTGGTACTGGAGATCTTGAGCATGAAGATGATGCCATAAAAATTTGGGATATTGATACCGGTAAGCTGATTAATTCACTCAAGGGTCATCAGCATTGGATTTATGCAGTTGCTATTACTCCTGATAGTAGAAAGATACTTAGTGGCAGTTTTGACAGTAACATCAAGATTTGGGATATTAACTCAAATACACTTAAACCTACTACTATTGAGGATTACGACCGAGTTAATGCGATCGCGATTAGTCCAGATGGAAAAATGATTGTCAGTGGCAGTGACGATAATACTGCTAAAATTTGGAACTTAGAAACTGGTGTATTGATCAAAACTCTCAAAAGTCATTCCCGAAGAGTTAATTCTGTTGCGATTAGCCCAGATGGGCAGACAATTATCACAGCTAGTGATGACCAGACAATCAAGCTTTGGTATTTGGCTACTGGCAGTTTGCTCGACACTCTCGTTGGTCATACAAAACCTGTTCTTTGTGTTGTTATTACTCCAGATGGTAAAAATATTATTAGTAGTAGTGACGATCAAACAATCAAAATTTGGAACCTGGCAACAGGGGTGCTGAAGGCTACCCTAACTGGGCATAAAAAATCAGTTCTTGCTATTGCCATCAGCCCAGATGGACATACGATTGTTAGTAGTAGCCTAGACAAAACTATCAAAATTTGGGATTTTAACACTGGGAATTTGATCAACACTTTAAGCGGGCATGAAAATATAATACTTTGTGTTGCTATTAGTCCAGATGGGCGAAAGATAATTAGTAGTAGTTATGGAGAGATTAGAATTTGGGAAGTGATGGAAGTTACTCGCATTAGGTAATCCCTTTATAAGGAAGACTGAGTTCGGTTCAATTTTGAATTAATCTATTTTTCGGGTACACGGGTACTAATTCCAGTCCCCCACTAAGGTAAATCCAGACCAGTAGATAGGATGAGTAAGGCTAATATTACCTCTTATGCCCATTTCCGGCGGTAGATTAACAGTTTGCTGATTTGATAATAGTAAATTGCCATTTTCTATTTTAACTTGTCCTCGCCACATAGCTAATTGTGTTTGTCTGAAAGCTTCAGCTTTTGTAGGTGCAGTTTTTAAGCGAGAATAAAACTCAGCCATGAATGCCATTGCACCTTCGTCATTGACTCTCCAAAGGGTTCCGATAGCAGTTTTGATGCCAGCTTGAACTCCCATACCAGCAAATCCTAATTCTGCTTGCTCATCTCCTAATGCAGTTTGACAAGCACTTAGAACAAGCATACTAACTTTATCCCAGCGTAATTCTCGCGACAAATCTCTCAGTTTATTTAATTGCAGTTTACCATTCCAAACTTGAATATAGGAATTACTCAATTGTCCTGGTTCAAATTTGGCGTGAGTAGCAAAGTGAAGGATACCAAAACTTTGACTATTACTAGCAGATTTGATATTTTCTATTGTCGCTTTTTCATCAATTAAGGATAATCCTTTACTTTGCCAGATACTCTTAATTAAACTAGAAATTTCTGTCCCTGCACTCGGTAATGCTGGTTGATTATCTATACTTTGAGAAACACCCATAGCTAATATTTGGGCATTTTGTATTTTACCTGGAGAATTGCTAGCAGTTAAACCAAAACTTGGGATTAAGGCATATTTATATTTTTCAATTAAAAACTGTTGCCCATCATTCAAAGCAGCTATTGGAAGCGAACGCAAACCTGAATCTGCTGAGACTATTAAAGTATCAATGTTATTAGCTTTTAATTTTGCTTCTAAAGGAGTAATTAATTCTTTGTATAGTTTTTCTCCAGAATTACTCCGAATTATTCCTTGATTTTTAACGTCCTTAATAAACTGAGCAGCCATCTCTTTTATTTGAGGACGGGTAATTTTTAAAATTACTCTTTCAGTATTAGATACTTGTTGAGCAATATTGTTATTATCCTTTTGACCGATAATTTTGTTGTTATTTTTTAAACTAATTGTAGTATTAGTAGTTTCAATAACTGTTGAAGAACTAGGTAAAACTAAAATTAGGTGAAGTTCATTTTGTAATGAAACGATATAAGAAAGGGCAGGCTTTTCTCCAGTTGCTTGATATATTTTTGCTAATGATTGAGAAATTGCAGCAGTAGTGGGTATTTTGGTCGGCGTATTTATGCCCAAATGTGATTTAAATAGTTGGGCTTGATATTCTTCAAATAATTCAACTGCTCGATTTGTGTTAGCCTGTTGAAAACTTACTTCAAAAGCAGCGCGTTCAGCTTGTTGTACAAATTGGTTTAAACCAGGAATATTACCACCTGAGTTAGGCAATATTGGATTGATAAATCGTCCTGAATCTATTGGTGGTGGATTATTTATTGAGGGTGGTGGTACGTCTGGTGGTAAATATTGAGCAAGTAGCGTTGTTGAATTAGCATTACTGCTAGTGTTAGGTAAGGCAGCATTAGCTCGACTATCTTGACTCAATTTAGCATTGCAAGTCGCAAGTTGTTTTCCTAAAAAGTTACAAAGAAAAACATTTCGCAGAAATGCGCCATCTGCAATGGGTATAAAACTTAGAAAGATAATTGTTAAACCACTTAACCAACGCATTTGTCACCCCTTAGTTAAATTATTTCGCATTTTCTTAAACCTATAGCTATAAAAATATACGCGCCTCGTTGCCTTATGCTTGCCTGTATAACTAGACTAATTTATATTAAAATTAATTTATTAAGCGTCATATAACTAATAATGACAAATTCTTATACAATTAAGCACTATTTTAATGCAAAAAATATTAAGAATCATTAAGCGATCGCACCTAAAAAACCCTCAACAAATTACCATTGTGTTCCTTTAGCTAACAATTGACCCGCTGCTTCACTATCTAAAGGTTTAGAGAAAAAATATCCTTGTCCTTGTTCACATTCTAACGCTCGTAATTGCTCTAACTGCTTAACTGTTTCAACTCCTTCCGCAGTTACATCCATCCGCATAGTATGAGCTAAAGTAATGATTGCTTGGACAATTTCGCAGTTGTTACCATCAATACTCATACGACTGACAAAAGAACGATCAACTTTTAGTGTATCTATAGGAAAGCGGTGCAGGTAGCTCAAAGAAGAATATCCCGTGCCAAAGTCATCAATGCTTAACTGTACTCCCAAATTTTTTAGCTGTTCAAGCATGGCTGTAGCAGATTCAGCATTTTCCATGATTACGCTTTCTGTAATTTCTAATTTAAGTTGATGCGCTGCCAACTTTGTAGCTTGAAGAATTTGCTTTATTTGCGCTACTAAATCGGGTTGTGAAAACTGTTTACCGGAAATGTTAACACTAATTGTTAACCCTGGATAGGTAAGATTCCAAATTTGAAGTTGACGACAGGCTTCTTGCAAAACCCATGCTCCTAATGGCATGATTAAGTTAGTTTCTTCAGCGATGGGAATGAAGTCACAGGGAGAAATCATGCCACGCTGGGGATGCCATAAGCGTACCAGTGCCTCAAATCCAGTAACTTTCCCTGTGGAAAAAGAAATAATTGGTTGGTAATGAAGCAACAGTTTTGAACTTTGTTCTATTGTGACATCTGTAGGCGGTTCAAAGTTGAAATTAGCAACTTTGATCGGCGTTGGGTTATAAATTTGCTCTTTTAATTGATAATTTATAGCTAACAACTCGGCGCTTTGCTCAACTGCCTGCCGCAAGTCATTTTCTAACTGCAATCTAGCAACAGCGCTAGTGTGCATGATAGCGTTAAAAACTACGTAGCGTGCTTTACCTAACTCTTTGGCTTGGTACATGGCAATATCAGCATTACGCAGCAAATCTCCAGCCCAATCGTAGGTAATGCCTGATGTCGGATCTTGACTGAGGACGATGCCAATACTCGCAGAAATAAATATTGCCTGAGTGTCTAGATTGATTGGTTTTTCTAGTTCTTTTTGTAAGTTTTCTACTAAGTTAGTGACTTCCTGAAGATCTGTAATGTCATCAAGTAAAATCACAAATTCGTCACCTCCTAGTCTGGCAACTGTATCTCCTGGTCGTTGAGGTGCTTGTAATCTTCTAGCAATTTCAATTAATAATTGATCGCCTACTAAATGACCAAGACTATCATTGACAACTTTGAATCGGTCTAAATCTAAGAATAGTACTGCGAATTGATAATTTTTGTGCCGTCGTTGACGTGCGATCGCTTGTCCCAAACGATCCATTAATAATGCTCGGTTTGGTAAGCTAGTTAGGGCATCATGCACAGCATCATAACTTAACTGTTCTTCGGCAATTTTGCGGTCTGTAATATCAATTTGAGATCCAGACATTCGATAAGCTTGTCCATTGGCATCCCAAATTGCTAACCCGCGACAAAGCATCCAGCGATAGCTACCGTCTTGATGGAGAATGCGATATTCTTTTTCAAAGTGAGAAATTAAGCCTTCCAAATGAGAATTTAAAGCTATTCTGACTCGTTCAATATCTTCTGGATGGATACGATCGAGCCACTCATCTAAGCGATCGCTAATTTCGTGGTCTTGATAACCTAAAATTGCTTTCCAACGAGGGGAAAAATATACTTGATCTGCTTTGAGATTCCAATCCCATAGCCCCTCTTTACTACCATTAACTGCTAGTGCATAGCGTTCCTCACTTTCTTTAAGTGCTTCTTCTCCTTGTTTGCGTTCAATCGCAGTTGCTACTACATTAGCAACGCTTTGCAGGAAGTACACATCATCTTTAGTAAATTGTCTTTGTTTCGTTGTGTGACAACCTAAAACACCAAACGGTCGTCCTTGACCGTGAATAATCGCAGTTACTCCAGAAATCACATGATGGTTTTGCAACATTTGGGAGGCAGAAAAGCGTGTTTCTACCCGCAAATCTTCAACTATGACTGGTTCACCTTTTAATAGGGTATAACCAGCTTGAGAACGTTCGTTATCGCCAACAACTGCATAACCAACTATATTTGGTTGCCAACCAAATCCCGCACGTACTGATAAAGCATTCTCTTCTGGGATTAGTTCTAAAATTTGGCAATATTCAACTTCTAATACGTGGGCAACAAGAGTGGCAGCTACATCTAAGAAGGTGTCTAAATCATTACCTCCCAAGGCTTGTTGACCTAATTGGGCTACTACGGCTGTAGCACGCGCACGGGCTTTTACTTCTTGATCGACAAGTTTGCGGGCTGTAATATCGCGCTCTACCCATAGCCAGTGGGTGAATTTACCGCTAGAGTCTGCTAGAGGTAATATATTTAATTCCACCCAAAATTCTGAATTGTCTTTGCGATAGTTAATTAGTTCAGTTTTAATCGGTTCCCAAGATTGTAGGGAGATGCGAATTTGTTCTAAAGTAGAGCGATCGCTCTTAACACCGTTCAATATTTCTGGTGTTTTGCCAATTACCTCTGCTAAATCAAAACCTGTGATCCGAGTAAAAGCGTGGTTGACATAAACAATTTTTAGCCCTTCTGGAGCTAAACCAGCCCCTAAAGGTTCAGTAATCATAATTGCGTCGTTGGTGTTAACCACCGCAGACTCTAGTAGTCTCAGCCGTTCCTGGGTTTGTTTGCTTTCGGTAATATTAGTAAATGTTGCTAAAGCCGCATCAGGTTTAGCTGCACCAGATAAGAATAAGGGTTGTGTATTAACTTTATACCAATTAAGATTACCATTGGGTTTGTAAATCCCGATTAACTCGTTTTTACATGGTTTACCAGTATGCAGAGTCATACTGATTGGGTGTAAATCTTCTCTTAATGGTGAGCCATCAGCACGCACCTCACGCCAGCGAGGATCTACGCAGATATCCCCTAGAATGGGCGCAGCAGAGATGCCCAGGTTAATTTCAGCAATAGCGTTACTTGCTTTAATGTTGCCATCAATATCTTGTAAAATAACGGCATCTTCAATTGTCGCGATCGCACAGTGTAAAGATTCTTCGGCTATTTTTCGCTCTGTAATATCACTACCGACAGCATAAATAAATCCACCTTCGTTGAGGGCATTCCACAAGAACCATTTATAAGAGCCATCTTTGCTAACGTAGCGGTTTTCAAAAGAAATGTTGTTAGAGCTATTAGTTAATTGTTCTAGTTGCAATAACGTATCTTGACGGTCGTCTAGATATACAAATTCTAGATAGAGTTTACCGATTAATTCCTCATTAGTATAAGCCAGCAGTTTTTCCCAGTTTGAGTTAATCATCTGGAAGTTGCCATCAAGCCTTAATACACAAAATAAATCCTGGGAAAGTGTGCAAAAATAAGCCATCGCTTCGTGTACTTGTTCACCATTAGGCAAAACACACTGGCAATTTGGCTGTTGTGGATTGAGGTTGCTCGTTGATGTTCCAGAAAAGTTTGGCTTAAACATTCATGATGATGCTGAGGCAGCGCAAGGGAAGAGGTAGAATTTTTGCTTTTATTAAGATTTATTTAGATCAATGTCAGGCGAACGCTCATATTTGGTCTGAATATACCTAAATGACCTTGACATTGGTACTAAATAGTGCATTTATTCTCTAAATTTGGGTAGGGTAGATATCTATTTATCATTTTCACCCTCTTTTTGATGATCTTAATAATTATTTAATCCTTCTCAACTATTTTGAGAAGGATTGTAGAAAAACTTCTAGACCTTTCACCAAGTAACTGCCAGTGCATCAGCTTGAAGGTTTAAGTTCTCTTAAAGCAGATTCCGCTTTTTGAACACCTTCGCTTTGCCCTTGACTACGGTAAAGATCGCGGGCTTTTTCGAGTGCTGCGATCGCATCAGATTGGCGATTATCCTTTTTTAAGGCTGCTGCTAGTTTGTAGTAGGCTTGTGGGTTTTGGGGATTGATTTCAATCAAACGCTGATAGCTAATAATTGCCTGTTTATAATTCCCCTGAAGCATAAAAGTCTCTGCTAGGACTGTTTGGGCATCGGCTGAGTTGGACTGTAAGCTAGTTGCCTGTTTAAAAGCATCTATTGCACCATCAAGATTTTTTTTGGCTTGCATAGCTTTGCCAAGTTCCAAGTAAATCTTGGGGTTTTTAGGTTCTAATTGCGCCGCCCGTTTAAAAACGGCAATTGCGGCGTTGGTGTTACCTTGACCCAACCAAGCAGTTCCGAGTTTGAAGTTGATACTGCTGCTATTAGGGTTAAGTTGCAGTGCTTGTTGGAGAGTTTGAATCGCTTCCTTACGACTTTGTTGATCTAAGTAAGTAGCCCCTAGTAGTTCGTAAGCTTGAGCATTTTTTGAGTCAAGTGCGATCGCACGGTTATAGGCATCTATAGCCGTGTCATTATCTTTCATGCGACGCATCACTGCACCTAAGCCTAAGTAAGCCTGAACATTTTTAGGATTTAACTCAATAGTACGGCGATAAGCTGTAGCTGCACCAGAATTATCTCCTAGATTAGCGAGGCTGTAGGCTAAGGCATAATGGAAATCAGCATTGTTAGGTTCAAGTGCGATCGCGCCTTTATAAGCAGCTATCGACTCTGCAAAGCTGCCTTTTAAGGTATGTAAATAACCAATAGCAGAAAAAATGCGGGGGTTATTCTTGTCTAGTTTGGCTGCTTGTTGATAAACATCAAGTGCGCCTGCAATATCTCCTGTCTTGACTCGCTTACTTCCCTCCCACAAAAGGTTATTCAGCTTCAGGTTAGTTGATTGCTTGCTTGAGATGGGAGGTTGATTAGCAACTGTAACTGATGGCATCGTTGCCGCTATCCCTGCCCATAAGGACAAGCTAGTAACTAGAAAGAGTGTTTGCTTTTGCACAGTCAATTTTTCAACTAAATTACAGTTTTTTGGTTCCAGCCTTAGTTAAACTAAAGCGTTAGGAACTTATACCCATCCAACTAGGCTATTTTTTACCGCAACTACCCAGAGGATGAATAATTCTAAAAAATTGTAAACGATAGTTGCTACTTGTAACAACAACTGAGATTTAAGAGGAAATTTGCTCTTAACAAGAATTAATTACTCAGATTTCAGGTGCTTGCTAAAGAAGTCAAGCGCATAGCCAATTTCTAACACTTGATTGCTACGCTTACCAGTGCCATGTCCTTCATCTGGAAAAATTACCAGTTGCGAAGGAACTTTTTTGTTTTCTAATAACGTTTGAATTTGTAACGCTTCGCCAACAGGAACACGCGGATCGTTTGCACCTTGAATAATTAGCAATGGAGATTTGATGCGATCGCTATAAGTCATAGGCGAAAGTGCTATCAATGCTTCGCGATCGCGTTCTGGATCGCCGTATTCTGTAATCCGTAAAATCCGACGATAAGGAGCAGTGTTATTAAGAAAAGTCAGTAGGTTGCTAATTCCCACAATTGACACGCCAGCGTCATAGCTACCTGCAAATTTGCTCATTCCCATCAATGCAGCATAACCGCCGTAACTACCGCCCATAATGCCGATTTTAGGTACTTTGCTGTTAACTTGCCAATTTTGGCGAATGTAGATGGCTGCATCTTCAATATCAGTAATAACTTTAGTGCGATCTCTGCCATTATCAGCATTGAGCCAGCTTTTGCCATAGCCATTACTACCGCGCACATTAGGTTCAACGAAGATAAATCCTGATTTTACAAATAGTTGTGCAAAACGATTAAAACCAGGGATGCTTTGCGCTTCTGGCCCACCATGAAAGTTAACAACAACAGGACAAGGGATAGCTTTTGCTTGCTGACATTGAGGTGAGCGATAAACAAACATTGGAATGGGTGTACCGTCACGGGCGGGATATGATTCTAATTTCGCTACGACAAATTGACGGGTATCAATTTCAGGAGCGCTAGGCAGCACCCATTGTGTAAGTTTTTTTGTCTGCCAGTCATAAACATAGCTAAGACCGGGTGCTGTGCTTGTTTGTACCCCTAAACTTGTGTAACGCCCATTGCGGGTAGTTATACCTGCAAAAACGTGGTCAGCATTGGCAAAGTCAGGCAGGTTTATCTCTCGAAATGTTTGCGTATCAATTGCTTTCAGATAATATTCCATGTAAAAAACATCCGCTTGCCATCAGGTGTAACCATACCCAGTCCAGGCGATCGCACATCCAGCATTTGTTCAATGTTTTGTGTCACGCTAGGAGCAAGCGGTTTTGGGGCATAACGTTGGATAACGGTTGGATCGACGCTATTTTTACCCAAGCCTGAATATTGAGCAACAACGGGGTAAGGGATAAGGGTAGAACTTGACAGAAGCAACGCCAATGAAAGCAATGATTTATTCATAGAAAAAATCTGAATATTAATAAGTTATATAAGTGAGCGATCGCACACTTAAAGAAATATACACTACAGGCGATCGCTGTTAAAGATTAATGCGATCGCTACAATTAAAACAACTTCCCTCTAACCTGAGAGGTCAACATGGTACAACAACTTAGCGATACCGCAGCAGCTATCATCTACCCTGACACCGATGGTCAACCAATGGCAGATAATACTAAACAATTTCGTTGGATTGTAACAATTAAAGAAAATTTAGAACTATTGTTTATTAATAACCCTGATGTATTTGTCGCAGGTGATTTGTTGTGGTATTCAGTTGAGGGAGACAACAAAACTCGCGTTGCACCAGATGCGCTGGTAGTATTTGGCAGACCCAAAGGTGACAGAGGTTCTTATCGACAATGGGAAGAAGAAAACATCCCCCCACAAGTTGTATTTGAAATCTTATCTCCAGGTAATCGTTTAAAAGAAATGGCGAAAAAATTGCGCTTTTATGAACGATATGGCGTAGAAGAATACTACGTTTATGACCCTGATGAAATAGAGTTAATCGGTTGGTTACGTTCTGGAGAAAATTTAGAAATTATTGAAGAGATGAACGGTTGGGTGAGTCCGCGTCTGAAAATTAGATTTGAGGTGACACCAGACAATTTAGAGATATTTACGCCTGCGGGAGAACGGTTCTTAACTTATGTGGAACTCGGTCAACGTGCAGAACAAGAGCGTCAACGTGCTGATGAAGCAGTGAAGCAATTAAAAGCAGAAAGAGAGCGTTATCAAGCTTTAGAAGCACTACTACGAGAACGAGGAATTAATCCAGAACAATTGTAAATTGCGATCACGCTGTTCCATAAACTTAAAATAATGTTGAAATTAAAAAATACTGCCCACAATTTTTTGAGGATGATATTGCTTCCTCAGAACAAGAGCCTTTGTTTCAGTAAAATCAATCACAATTCGTTTGCTTCTATATAAAGATTAATGCGATCGCACTCCCACCCATCTTTCAGAAAACTGCGATCGCCTCCCCATTAAAACAAGTTAAGTGTGCCTAGCATCCCTTATTTTGCAGAGGAGTTAGAATCCTGTGCTGGCTCTGTATATTCACAAAAGATATCCAGCCCAACTTTAAGAATGTATAAAACAACAACTGTAGCAATAGCCGGATTAATGGGTAATGTTGTTAACTGTACTAGATAGATAATTGCCCCTGTAAGTAGAGAAGTACTACCAGGATTTTTATTGTAATCAAGGATTTTTGAGCGAAAGCCCTCATTCCCACAAACTTCTTGCCGCATAACTTTGAGCGTGACTTGCCAGAGCGATTTTTTATCTCCAAACTGCTCTAGCTGCAATCCCTGTGCTTCCGCCCAAAGCTCATCAAAACTAACATCTAATTTGCCGTGATGTTTTTCTAAGGTAGCTAATGCCTCCTCTGCTGGGCTGTAATCTTGCAATAACTGTCGCGCATTGTTAATTTCGGTGGTTGTTAATTGAGTTTCCATATTACTCCTCACTTTCTTGACTCGCTGCCCAAATTGCTGAACGCCACTCCCCTGCACACTCCTCACCCGTCACTTCAAGCCAGATTGCCTCAAATTGGCTTTCCCTCAACGCCTTGAGCATTCGCCCCAAATTCTTTATACGCCAGCCAATCCACTCTTCGTTATGCTCAATATCAATTGCCAAAACATGAATATAAATTTCTACCGCTTCCCTGAACTTCTCTTGAGCTTCTAATACATTGCCCCATCTGCCTAGACACATAGAGGCATAGCGAAAATTTTTGTATTGCTCATAAATTTGCAAGGCTTTTTGGTAAAAAGCGATCGTCTCATCAAACCTGCGTTGTTCTTGTGCCACCATGCCCATTTGGTAATAATCACTAGCAGCATTGTACAAATCTCCGGCATCTTCAAAAATTTGCAGTGATTTTTGGTAAAAAGCGATCGCCTCATCAAACTTACGATGTTCCTGTGCCACTATACCCAGATGGTGATATGCCCTAGCAGCGTTGTAGAAATCCCCAGCGTCCTCACAAATTTGCAGTGATTTTTGGTAAAAAGCGATCGCCTCATCAAACCTGCGCTGTTCTTTTGCCACTATACCCAGATGGTGATACGCCCTAGCAGCGTTATAGAAATCCCCAGCGTCCTCACAAATTTGCAGTGATTTTTGGTAAAAAGCGATCGCCTCATCAAACCTGCGCTGTTCTTCTGCCACCATGCCCAGTTGGTGATAAGAAACGGCAGCCGAGTACAAATCTCCGGCATCTTCTTTAATTTGCAGTGATTTTTGATAAAAAGCGACCGCCTCATCAAACCTGCGCTGTTCTTGTGCCACCATACCCAGTTGGTGATACGCCCTAGCAGCGTTATAGAAACTCCCAGCGTCTTCATTGATTTGCAGGGATTTTTGGTAAAAAGCGATCGCCTCTTCAAACCTTCGTTGTTCTTGTGCCACTATGCCCAGATTTTGATAATCACCAGCAGCGTTGTAGAAATCCCCAGCATCTTCATAAATTTGCAGTGATTTTTGGTAAAAAGCGATCGCCTCATCAAACCTTCGTTGTTCTTGTGCCACTACGCCCAGTTGGTGATAACTACCAGCAGCGTTGTAGAAACTCCCAGCATCTTCACAAATTTGCAGTGATTTTTGGCAAAAAGCGATCGCCTCATCAAACCTACGCTGTTTTTGTGCCACTACGCCCAGATTGTGATAACTAACGCTAATCTTGTCATTTACAGATGGGTCTTTTGAAGCTGTTAGTTCATCGAGAATTTCTTGATAGATTGCACGGGCTTGTTCCAGATTAGCGATGGCGAGAGCTTCATTAGCATCAATTCCTCGCAAATACAAAGGAATAATCCAGCGATACAGTCAGGGATTTATCTCTGCCTTCCTCCTTTGCACCTTGAAACGTGTCGAGTCCTCGCCGCAAAGCATCAATCAGTTGCACTGGAGTCTGCGTCTTCAGGTGCGGTAACACCACCCGCAGCGACAGCGGATGTCCTCCCAAAAGTTTCAGCAACTCCAGATACTCTTTTGGCAGTTTTGCCCTATCGACTTCTGCGGTTCGCAACACCTCAGCCGCAAATTCTTCTGCATCCTGCTCCGAAAGTCCCTTGAGAGTTTGCTGCGTGTAGCCACAATCCAGCCAAGGTTCCTCCCGCCGACTGGTAATCAGCACCCAAGATTGCCCCCCGCGCAAGTCTTTGAGAAATCGCTTCAGGCTGTCTCGCTCAGTCTGTGGCAATAGTGGCTCATTTCCCGCCGGAAACCCTGCCACTGGCTCGAAGTTATCCCAAATCAGCAAGCAAGGGTTAGTTTGCAGATATTGCAGCCCCACTGCTTTTTGTTGCTCTGGCATTAACTGGGAGAATCTATCGCCCCCCAACGCCCGTCCGATTTGATTCACCACATTGCTCAACCCCGCCCCTTGCTCAAAAGACGTGAAGAAAATGCCCCCAGTACGTCCCTGCGTTTCCTGCTGCCAACGGGCAAACCCACACACTAACTCAGTTTTACCCACGCCGCCCATACCTTTGAGCAGTACGACATGATTTTGGCGAAAGGCTCGCTCTAAACGCAAAATGTCATAATCACGTCCAATAAAGCCGTAAGCACCCGCTTCTGGTAAGTCAACTGCCGCCTTTTCATTACTAGAATTAATTTCCTGCGCCATCAAATCTGCAAAACTAGGGGCAGCAGACTTAGGGATAAACGGCGTGTAGGTTTCCTGCTGATACAACACAGGCACTAACCAATCTTGCAGGGGCAGATTGCCTTTAGGACTAGGGCGTTGAGGTTTATTCAAAACTTCCCGTCGCCCAGATGCGACAGCATCCGCCAGACTCGCTCCGGCTACCAACTCCTGATACAAGCGCCCGATGAAATGTTTAGCAGCTTCCGCATAAACAGAATAAGACATTGCCACCACGCCCTTAGCTCCCAATGACACCAAGCGCGTCGCTACTGAAGAAAAGGTGTCGCTGCCTTCCTGTGCCGATTTGCAAGCATTCAACACAAATACAGGCACGCGACAATCAGCTAAATTCTGAGCAATCTGTGCTGCGGTGATAATTTGCTCCGAACCGTCTGCCGCTTCAAATACCAACACCCCCTGCCCAAAACCACCGCCTAACTGGTGCTGCAATCCCTGGCTATTAGGGTCAAAGTCGCCATGTCCATCAAAATGGACAATGTGATAAAACCCTTTGTGGGTGTTTAGTTCCCGCTCAAACTGCTCAAAACTGGGCGGACGCAACACTTTGATATTGACACTCTGCCGAATCTGCGCTAAAGATTGCAGCATCGGACGGGCAATAGTTTTCAGCGAGACATCCCGCTCTCCATAAGGTCGCGCAATTACCAGTAAAATGTTTAACCGCTCTTGTCGCAGCAGTCCCATTTCCGCTCGCACGGGTTGACTGCTGAGACTGCGATACCTCCCAGACAGCAACGGTGCCAAAAATTGATAATCCGGCGAGTAGAGCAACTCCCAAGGCAAATTCAGCACTGCTGGGTTATCCGAAGCAATATCAAGTTCGCATTTATCTAACCCTTCCCTACTAGCTTCTTGAAAAAACTCCCGCGCTTTGTCACTCCCACGAAACACTAACTCAAATAGTTCCTGTCCCCAAGTCTCAAACTTCTGCTCAATTTTCTTCGCCTTTTCTGGCTCTAAGCCATAAGGAAAGCCAAGATAATCTTCTAAATACCAGCGCAAGTCATCTAATACTTCAGTATCAAACGGATGCTCGAAGGCGACAGGCGGTGCAGAGCGAGGGGCAGTTTGTCCCCGATACCAAAACAGTTGAATCGCATCATTTTCATGGTTCACCAGCAACCGATTTTTTGCCATATTCGCTCTGCTAGGCAATTTTGGGATTGATGCTATCTTAACTAAGTTTTTTAAGCAGTCGGAGAATTAGTGCAATTAGCCAGCTAACTTAAGCACTAAAGTATTTAGCGACTGGATGATAAGTAATAATTGCAGTTGTTGATTGTTCGGGATACAACTGTTCGCTTTCATCCATGTGCAGATTAATGCGGTTTGCTCCCAACAAATCTAACTGTTTATATTGATCCTGCATATTCGGACACGCTGGATATCCAAAGCTATAACGAGAACCGCGATAACGTTGCGCTAACATATCCCGAATATTATCTGGTTCCTCACTATCAAATCCTAACTCCTGACGAATACGTGCATGAGTCCACTCAGCCAAAGCTTCCGCAGTCTGCACTGCTAACCCATGAAAATAGAGATAATCGGTATATTGGTTGTTTGCAAACAACTTTTGACCAAACTCCGTAGCAATATCCCCAACAGTTACAGCTTGCATTGGAAACACATCAACTTTTCCTGATTCCACAGGTGCAAAGAAATCTGCAATGCACAAACGCCGTAAAGATTTTTGGCGTGGGAAATCAAATTGAGCTAACTTTTCTAAATTGCTCGCCTCTTGTCCGGTGATTTTTTCTGGGTTATAAACGTGCAGAGAGTTACCCTCAGCATTACAGGGGAAATATCCATAAACAACCTGCGGATGCAGCAAGTTTTCTGCAATAATTCGCTGCTTCCACTGTTCTAAAATTGGATAAACCTTATCCGCTAAGAATTGGTCGTATTCTTCCCGCGATTGTTCTTTAGGTTTGCGGAATTGCCACTGTCCAGCAATTAAAGCTTGCAAATCTAAATAAGTAAAAATCTCCTCTAAGGAAATGTCCTCTGGCGTGAATATTTTAGTACCCCAGAAAGGCGGAGTTGGGCGTTCAATATCAACAGCAACAGCTTCAGAACGTCGCGTATCAATTACTGCTGGTTCTGCTGGTTTACTATCTGCTTTCTCAACTGCTTCTGGTTTATGACCGTTAGTTGATGCCTGAGATGTTTCGTCTACTTCATCTAGAAATCCTTGAATATCATCCCATTTTTCTGCTGCTTTCGCTGGCATCAATTTATCCATGAAATGCAAGTCAGAAAAGGCATCTTTCCCGTAGACTACCTTACCTTTATAAGTATTCTGACAATCTTCATTAACAAATTTGGGAGTAAGCGCAGCACCACCTAAAATTACTGGTACTGTAATCCCTCGCTCGTTGAATACTTCTAAATTATCCTTCATAAAAGCAGTGGATTTTACCAGTAATCCACTCATGGCAATACAATCAGCTTTGTGCTTTTCGTAAGCATCTAGAATGTTATCGACTGGTTGTTTAATACCAAGGTTAATTACCCGATATCCATTGTTAGAAAGAATGATATCCACAAGGTTTTTACCAATGTCGTGAACATCACCTTTTACTGTTGCAATGATTACAGTACCTTTAGCATTATTACCAGCGTCTTGCTTTTCCATAAATGGCTCAAGATAAGCCACTGCTGCTTTCATAGTTTCGGCTGATTGCAATACGAAAGGCAGTTGCATTTGTCCTGAACCAAATAACTCACCCACCACTTTCATGCCATTAAGCAAGAAGGTATTGATGATTTCTAGAGGTGGATATTTTTCTAAAGCTTTTGCTAGTTGTTCTTCTAAACCGATGCGTTCACCGTCGATAATATGGCGGGTGAGACGTTCTTCTACTGGTAAGTTTACATCCCCAGTGCGATCGCGTTTTGTGGTTTTTCCTTGAAATAACTCAGTCAGTTGCCCTAAAGGATCATAAACGCAAATATCACCATCAAACTTACGTTCATCAAAAATTAACTTGCGGCAAACTTCTTGATGTTCTGGCTCAATCTTAGCTAAAGGTAAAATCTTACTCGCACTTACAATAGCTGCATCCATTCCCGCTTCCATTGCTAAGTGCAAAAACATCGAATTTAGCACTTGACGCGCAGCCGGATTTAAACCAAAGGAAACGTTAGAAACACCTAAAATAACGTGACATCCAGGTAAATCTTGACGAATACGACGAATTGCTTCAATTGTGGCTTTACCATTTGCTCTATCTTCTTCAATACCAGTAGAAATAGGTAAAGCTAAGGGGTCAAAAAAGATTTCGTGGGCGGGGATACCATATTCTACAGCAGCACGATAGGCGCGTTGGGCGATCGCAAATTTCTGATCCGCCGTCCGCGCCATCCCATCTTCATCAATCGTACCAACAACGACACCCGCCCCATATTTCTTCGCTATTTCCAATACCTTATAAAAACGCGGTTCCCCATCTTCAAAGTTAGTGGAGTTTAGCAAACACTTACCGCCAGCAACCTTTAACCCCGCCTCCATCTTTTCCCATTCTGTGGAGTCAAGCATCAAAGGCAAAGTAACATTTGTCACCAAGCGCGAAACTAATTCGTGCATATCTCGCACACCATCACGCCCCACATAATCAACGTTAACGTCGAGGATGTGCGCCCCTTCTCTTACTTGTTCCCGCGCTAAAGATACTAACCCATCCCAATCTTCAGCATTAAGTAAATCTCTACACTTCTTAGAACCACTAGCATTTAATCTTTCCCCAACAATTAGAAAAGAATTATCCTGTTCATAAGGTTGGGCGCTGTAAATAGAAGCTGCTGCTGGAGTATATTGTAATGCTGGACGAGACTGTTCTGCTCCCCCATTACTCTTAATCTCCACCCCTCTAACAGGACGTTCTTTTGGCTTCAAACTCTTAGCAATTTCTGCTAATTGTTCAATATGCCCTGGGCGAGTACCACAGCAACCACCAATTACTTGTACACCCAAATCTTCCACAAAGTGCATCAGCGCCATGCGTAATTCCATCGGTGTTAACCGATAATGCGCTTGTCCGCCCACATTTTCTGGTAAACCAGCATTCGGAATACAGGAAACTACAAAAGGTGAATTTGCAGTTAGATATTTAATGTGTTCCGCCATCCGGTCTGGGCCAGTGGCACAATTTAAACCTAAAATATCAATTTGATAAGGCTCTAAAATTGAGACAACCGCACTAATATCAGAACCGACTAACATTGTGCCAGTAGCTTCCATCGTTACCGACACCATGATGGGGATGCGCTGCCCTTTTTTGGCAAAGACTTCCTCTAAACCGTTTAATGCTGCTTTAATTTGCAGCACATCCTGACAAGTTTCCACAAGAAATAAATCAACACCGCCGTCATACAGCGCGTCCGCTTGTTCAGCAAAAGTAGCTGTCATCGTATCAAAATCAATATGCCCCAAAGTTGGTAACTTGGTAGTTGGGCCAATTGAACCTGCAACGAATCGGGGTTTTTCTGGAGTGGAAAACTCAGCCGCTACCCGTTTTGCTAATTCTGCGGCTACTTTATTTAAGTAGTAAGTTTGGTCTTGGAGATTATATTCAGCTAATACTATCGAAGTAGCGCCAAAGGTATCAGTTTCAATCACATCTGCACCAACCGCCAAGAAGTCGCGATGCACTTTAGCTACTGCTTCTGGGTTGGTGTGTACTAAATATTCATTACATCCCTCATATTCTGCCCCCCCAAAATCTGCGGCGGTGAGGTTTTGCGTTTGCAAGTTGGTTCCCATTGCGCCATCAAAGACGATAACAGGGTGTTCTGGACTGTGGAGGCGTTGGAGGAAGGGGCTATTCATCAGAAAAAATGGGTTTGAAACCCCGTCCTTTAGCGAAGCGAAGGACGGCTTTACTTAAATTAACAAGATATAACCAAACCGCTAGAACGACGAATTAATCTAATCTTGTTAACAGCTATCTGCCCTAATCGTTTCCAATTAGCATCGCTGACAGATATTTGTTTGTCAGTGTCACCGCTGACGTAACCGATTCCTTTGGGTGAATCAACTAGATCGCCCTTGCGGAATCCGTGTTTAGTTGTTGAACCGCCATATTTGCGTCTAATACCACCCAACGCAGGGATCATTAAATGTAATTGACGACGTGAATAGGGTGGTCTGCGAACTATGAAAAATGGTGCAGTGGTAATAGTGACAGCACCAAGCCATTTAGCCCCGCGTTCAGCAACAGTGCAGTATTTTCTGTACTCAACAAAGTGAGAAGCAGCAATAGCAACACCATCTACAGCATGGGTATTGAACTCAGCTTTTGATTTCTCTTTAGTTTTAGTTAAACCAAGTTGATTTCTCAGAGCAGCCGTTTCGTAGCCATAAATAGTGGCAACAGGAGCTAATTGACTTAATTGGTCAAGCATCCACTTTTGTCCTACTATTACAGCCGAAAACCCAATACCTGATTTAGCTCTCTTTCTTTTGCTAGTTAAGTCAACATCAGCCTTGACATACTCGTACCTAATCTCGGTAATTGGGTACAATTTGCACAGTTCAGCAACAGTACGCAATTCTAGTTGACGATTTGCTCTGATTGATGGTGCAAGCTTACTTTGCCTACGATTAGAAAATCGTTTTTGACGATGGGCGCGTTTTGAGAACATAATCTTGCGATTGATTCTCCTGCCACGTCTTCCCCTACGCATTAATCGTCTCGCATCCATTCGGTTGCGTACCGCTTGGAACGGTAAGATTAAATGCGCTGTATAAAGGGTGAATTTAGCCGATTGAACACCTACCCCTGAATACTTTTTTCCAGGATCGATACCAATAACAACATCTTGTGTGTCTCGACCTGATGGCTCTACTGTTAGCCGAACATAGAATTGACCACAATCAGACCAGTGTTTCACCGCTTTGCCTGATTCAATCCATTTCCTTGCTCTTGCCGAAGTAGTTGGCATTAATGGTTGGTTGTCCTGATCTACTACTGGTATTCGCATTTGGTATAACCCAACAAATTGTGTAAGTCCCTTCGCTCAACTTGATCAAGATGTCTTGGCTTTACCCAACACCTGCTCCAATCAGGTTTAGAGATAGTCCAGTCTAGGGAAGTAACTGGAAGTCTGTACCAAATCAAGTCTCTATGAGCTATTCACTGCTTACGTTGACTAAATTGGTTTAATCAATCCCCGTCGCAGAGAGCACGGGGTTAGTGAAAGGGGAAGGTAGGATAGAGACAGATTGAATATACAGATAAGTAGGTTGGTGGAAATAAACTTAACACGAAGGCTGGTTATAGGTCATTGGTCATTGGTCATTGGTCATGGAAAACCGGATTACCATCTAGTTATTAAATTTTGATCTTTATTTATTTTATTGTGCAAAATTATTGCTTTGGGGAGTAGGAGAAATTATGAATTGGCAAACAATGACAGCATCCACTCCGCCACAAGAGCAGGTGACACCAACCCGTATATTTGTTTTAGAAGGTCTTAGTTGGTAAACTTTTAAGGCTTTAATGGCAGATGTGGGAGAAAATCGTGGTTGGAGATTTGCTTTTGATAGAGGAATATTAGAAATCAGAAGACCCATTGCAGAATATGAATTGTTTAAAGGAATGCTCGATAGCTTTATCGGTGCAATAGCCGATGAGATAGAAATTGAGGTGATGAGCGTTGGTGCTTTAACTCTGGAAAGAGAAGATTTGAGCCGTGCTATTGAGCCTGATAGTTGCTTTTATATTCAAAATGAAGCTTTAGTTAGAGGTAAGAGTATATCTTTACCACAAGACCCACCGCCTGATTTAGCGATCAAGTCAGATTATACCAATTCTTCTGTCAAGAAGTTTGATATTTATGCTGCGTTGGGAGTTCCTGAACTGTGGCGATATAGTGAGCAGACTTTGCAAGTATATCAACTGGTGGAGGGGAAGTATCAGGAGTGCGATGCTCCTTCGGAGCCGCTTCGCGATCGCTCTCTAGCTTTTCCAATCTTAGCACTAGCAGAGATTCCAGGTTTGATTGAGCAAAGTCAGACAGTAGGACAAAGAACGGCTGTGCGCTTATTGAAACAACGTATTCGGGAAATATTAGCAAATTCTACAGCAGGTTGAGGAACATTAGTTGCGATCGCTCCTTCTGCTTGAGTCAGCTTACCATATTTGTGGTGGTCTATTTATAAGCAGGAGTGTTATACAGTGAAAACAAGCATGATTTACAAAGCCTTTATTTCATCACTACCTTTATTAGCATTATTTGCGCCAAATCAAGTCCACGCTCAACTAATCCCGCAACCTTGGGTATCTGTAGGTGTACAAGATAGCGATGTCACCTATGCTGTCGGAGCAAAGTTTATCGGTTTAGGTGTTGAGTTAGGAACTGGACGCGACGGTGCGACGGGAGTAGATGTACTCAAATTTATTAATCTGCCAGTTGTTGCACCTTATGTAGGAGTGGGACTGTATTCCGGTGAGGAAAGTATTGCTTACTCTGGTGGTGTCCAAGTCGGAAGCGGTGCAGAAAATATCTTCTTTGGTGTTGGTTACAACTCTGTTAGAGGTATTAACGGGCAAGTTGGATTGAAATTTTAGAGTTATATACTCACAAACCCTTTTTTGCTGCTAATTAGCAGATTAAGTATGGGAACGCTGAGATATGGGGAGCAAGTTCGATGATTTATTGAGTTCTCCCCATGCTCATTTTTAATAGACCTATTGCATAAGTCGATAAATTTTGTATTTCATCTGCGCTCATATTGCAGGAAGCGAAGTTCGCGCTATATCTGCGGTTAAATAAAATTCTGAAACCAAAAAAATGATTTTTGCAAGAAGTCTAATATACATAATCTGGTAGTTAGCGGTATTCAAGTTATTAAAATTCAACTTTCCTATCAATGGTTACAACCTCAGCTTTTCCTCTCTACAGAGCTATTGATCGCCACCCGCTAACAGTTACTGGTGATACGCCAGCACTACAGGTAGTAATGCTGATGAGCCAAGGACGCGCTAGTTGCGTTTTAGTTGTTGAACAGCAGCAGTTAATCGGCATTTTCACCGAAAGGGATGTAGTGAGAGTAACGGCAGCAGGAATAACTTTAGAAGAAGCTGCGATCGCATCTGTAATGACAACTAACATTATTACTATGCCAGAATCTCAGGCACAAGATATCCTGGCTGTACTTTCTTTGCTACGTCAATATCACATTCGTCATATACCCCTTGTAGATGAAAAGCAGCACTTAGTCGGAATTCTTTCTCACGAAAGTATGCGTGAAGTTCTACAACCAGCAGATTTGCTAAAGTTGAGAACTGTATCGGAGGTAATGTCTAAACAAGTTATTCAAGCTTCTTTGACAACATCGGTAAGGCATTTAACGCAACTTATGTCTAGCAATCATGTCAGTTGCGTTGTGATTGTTGATTCTATAGACACAGATAATTATCGTCCTATTGGCATTGTTACAGAACGCGATATTGTCCAACTACGGGCATTAGGAGTCGATTTAACGCAAACTCTAGCAGAAACTGTGATGAGTTCCCCGTTATTACCAATTCACCCCCAAAACTCTCTATGGGCAGCCCATGAAAAAATGCGACAACATCGTATCCGACGCTTAGTTGTAGTTGACGATATGGGAGCATTGATTGGAATTGTTACGCAGACTACTATGCTGCAAGTTCTTGATCCGATGGAAACTTATGCAGCACTAGAAGCATTACAAAAAGTGGTAGAAGTGCGTACAACAGATCTTCAAAAAGCTAACGAACAATTACATCATGAAATTATTGAACGTCAACAAATAGAAACTGCACTACGGGTATCTCAAGCCCGTTTATCGGGAATTTTAGATAGTGCGGACGAAGCGATTATTTGTGTAGATGAAAAAGGTTTGATTCAGATTTTTAACCAAGGCGCAGAGCAAATCTTTGGATATACTTATGAAGAAATTTTAAATAATACTTTAGATTTTTTGCTATCTGAAATTTTAATAGGAGCATCTTGTCAGTATAATGTACCAAATGCTGCTTTACAATCTGCTAGGAAAATAGGCGAACATCGCGAAATTTTTGGTCGGCGGCGAGATGGTACTGAGTTTCCGGCTGAAGCGTCTATTTCTGAATCATTAGCAGGAGATGAAATAATTTTTACAGTTATTCTTCGCGATATTACTGAAAGAAAAATTGCTGAACAAGCATTAACAAATCAAATAGCTAAAGAAAGACTGATGGGAACAATTGCTCAACGTATCCGCCAGTCATTAAATTTAGAAACAATTCTTAAAACCACTGTAGCAGAAGTGCGGCAATTTCTTCAGGCTGATCGAGTAATTATTTATCGTTTTGAAGGAGAATGTGACGGAGTTGTAGTTGTAGAATCTATAGCTACTGGCTGTGTCTCTTTGTTAGAAAATAATACGCTGGATTACTTCTGTGTCAAGAGCTATTTTCCTTTGTATAAACAAGACCGCATCCAAATAATAAGTGATATTAATAATTATGATTTAACAGAAAATGAAGTAGAAATTTTTACAAAACTTGAAATAAAATCAGATTTAATTGTACCTATTTGGCGAGGAGAAGATTTATGGGGTTTACTGGCGGTACATCAATGTTCTAGCTATCG
The DNA here is from genome assembly GCA_036702875.1 of Oculatellaceae cyanobacterium. Classification (GTDB taxonomy): domain Bacteria; phylum Cyanobacteriota; class Cyanobacteriia; order Cyanobacteriales; family PCC-9333; genus Crinalium. The sequence continues at coordinate 132,688 of DATNQB010000032.1, forward strand.
CCAGTGGCAGCAGTTAGAGATAGATTTAATCCAACAATTAGCTACCCAAGTTGGAATCGCAATTCAACAAGCGCAACTTTATGAACAATTACAGACAGCTAATCAAGAATTACAACGTTTAGCTAATACAGACGGTTTAACCAAAGTAGCTAATCGTCGCTGTTTTGATGAAACTCTGCAATCCGAATGGCGGCGTTTGGCACGGGAACAATTACCTTTGTCTCTAATTATTTGCGATGTAGATTTTTTTAAAATTTACAATGATACTTATGGGCATCAAGCAGGTGATGAATGTTTGCAAAGGGTAGCTAGGGCTATTCGTCTTACTGTTAAGCGCCCAGCAGATTTACTAGCGCGTTATGGAGGAGAAGAATTTGTGATTATTTTGCCTAATACAGACTCGGTAGGTGCTAAACAATTAGCCGATGAAATTCATTTTCGAGTAAAATTATTGCAAATCCCCCATGAAAAATCTCCCCTTGGTAACTTAGTTACACTCAGTTTAGGGGTATCGAGCATAATTCCAGACTTTAGTTATTCCCCTGAAATGTTGCTGGCTGCTGCTGATAAAGCATTATATCAAGCAAAATCGGAAGGGCGCGATCGCATTATTTTTAAATTAGTTTCTGAATTAAGCTGATATTAAAGGAGAATATTAAAAATGGCGATCGCTCAAACACTCGAAACAATATTTAATTCAGATACAAGTATCTATAATTGGGATAACTTAGACCAAGATTTGCAAAAACGAATAACTCAAGCCTTGCTTCCTGGTCAAACACCTAGCTACATACTATATCCCCAAAGCGAAAATGAACTAGCACAGGCAATGGCTTACGCCTATCGTAACAACCAAAGCGTTGTTGCTTGTGGCAATGGTAGCAAACTCGGTTGGGGTAAAAGTGCAAAGACTCAGCTTGTAATTAGTACCGCACGCCTTAACCATTTAATTGAACACGCAGTTGGCGATTTAACTGTCACTGTAGAAGCTGGGATGAAATTTGCTGAAGTGCAAAATATCTTAGCTGCTGCTAATCAATTTATTGCCCTCGATCCAGCTTATCCTGAAGATGCAACCATTGGCGGCATCATTGCTACTGCTGATGCTGGTTCCTGGCGACAACGTTACGGCGGTGTCAGAGATATGATATTAGGGCTTACTTTTATACGCGCAGATGGTGAAATTGCTAAAGCTGGTGGACGAGTCGTTAAAAATGTTGCTGGTTACGACTTAATGAAGTTGTTCACAGGTTCCTATGGAACACTAGGAATTATTTCTCAAGTTACCCTGCGGGTTTATCCGTTACCGAAAGCTTCTGCAACAGTCGTATTAACTGGGGATAAGGAAAGAATTGCAACTGCTAGTAAAACTTTGTTAGCTTCCGCGCTTACCCCCACTGCTATAGATTTAGTTTCCCCCCAGCTAGTAACTCAATTAGGTATCGGCGACGGGATGGGTTTAATAGTTCGCTTCCAAAGCGTAGCAGAGAGTATTAAACAACAATCAGCCAGACTTATAGAAGTTGGAGAACATCTGGGTTTACATTGTTGCACTTATTCAGATGATGAGGAAGCTAATTTATGGAAAAAACTACAGCAAAACCTGTGGCTACCTACACAGTCATCAGCAATAATATGCAAAATAGGAGTAAAGCCCTCTGAAGCGGTAGCACTTCTAGGTGATGAGATTGTATCTCAAGCAGCAATGGGTGTAATTCATGCTAGTAGTGGTTTAGGTATATTGCGGTTTAATAAACCAGAAATCATTAGTAAATTGCGTAGTCTTTGTGAAAGTAAAGGCGGCTTTTTGAGTATCTTGGAAGCGCCAGCTACAGTTAAAGAGAATTTGGATGTTTGGGGTTATAGAGGAAACGCGCTTGATTTAATGGTTAGAATTAAACAACAGTTTGATACCAAAAATCTGCTTAATCCTGGTCGTTTTGTTGGTGAAATTTGAGAGGATTTATGACATTATATCTCTTGCTCTCAACCACATTTTTTTAATTGCAGATGTAAGCAGATATAGGCGGAACCTTCCCGTAGGGTACGCAGATTACGCAGATGTTAATAAAAATTTGATGGTTGTTCTAAGCTTCATGTCCGTTGTTATAAAACTTATTAGGAAATTTTTAGTTTATGTCAGCATTATCTCCAATGCCTAATTCTGAATCTCAAAAATTAGACCCTTTACCAACTTTTGATGTTAACCATCCTCCTGACCCTAAACTGATAGATAGTTGCGTTCACTGTGGTTTCTGTCTTTCTACTTGTCCTAGTTATCGCGTACTAGGTAAAGAAACGGATTCGCCTAGAGGTCGGATTTATTTGATGGATGCTGTTAATGAGGGTACAATTCCTCTGTCGCCAACGACTGTACAGCATTTTGATACTTGTTTAGGTTGTCTTGCTTGCGTAACTACTTGCCCGTCTGGAGTGCAGTACGATAAGTTGATTTCTGCTACCCGTCCACAAATTGAACGTAATCATACTCGTACACCAATAGAAAGATTATATAGACAACTAATTTTTTCTTTATTTCCTTATCCAGAACGCCTACGCCTTTTGTTAGCGCCTTTGTTTTTATATCAAAAATCAGGGTTACAGAAACTTGTGCGTAATACTGGTTTGCTGAAGCGAGTTTCTCCACATTTGGCAGCAATGGAATCAAATCTGCCAGAACTTTCTTTGGATGCTTTTCACGAACCTTTACCGGAGATTATACCAGCACAAGGAAAAAAACGCGATCGCGTTGGGGTAATTTTAGGTTGTGTGCAAAGGCTATTCTTTCCTACAGTTAATGAAGCAACTGTACGGGTATTAACAGCTAATGGTTTTGAGGTAGTTATTCCAAAAACGCAAGGCTGCTGTGCTGCTTTACCTCATCATCAAGGACAAGAGGAACAAGCAAAAGAACTTGCTCGTAAAATGATTGATAGTTTTGAAGGTACTGGTGTTAACGCGATTATTATTAATGCTGCTGGTTGTGGTCACACTTTGAAAGAATACGGTCATCTTTTAGCAGATGATCCAGATTATTGTGAAAAAGCAGCTAAGTTTGCGAGTAAGGTTAAAGATGCTCAAGAGTTTTTATCTGAAGTTCGTTTAACTACAAATCTCTCACCTTTGACTGATGATAAATTGACTATAGTTTATCAAGATGCTTGTCATTTATTACACGGACAAAAAATTAGTGTGCAACCTCGTCAATTGTTGCGACAAATTCCAGGTGTGCAACTCAGAGAACCTATAGACGCTGCTTTATGTTGTGGTAGTGCTGGAGTTTACAATATGCTGCAACCAGAAATTGCTGATGAGTTAGGTCAGCAAAAAGTTACTAATTTATTGAATACTGGTGCTGATTTAATTGCTTCTGCTAATCCTGGTTGTACATTGCAAATTACTAAGCATTTGGAAGAGCAAGGTAAGAAAATTGCGATCGCACATCCAATGGTGTTGTTAGATTATTCAATCAGAGGGGTTAAATTAGATAAGTAGCCAAGCTAATTAAATGTCAAAAACTTCCCCTCCCCGAAATTCGGAGAGGGGAAGTTTTTGATTTTATCTTTTTTGATGTAGAGCTACTTAGCAAAGGATAATACGCTTAGGGCAACTATCAAATCAAGGCATTTCATCTCTGTATGCAGCGTCATATTTGGATAAGCCACATTTTTAAACTGAGCTGGTTTTTTGTTTTTTGGCATAAAAGTGAGAAACTATCTGTAAAATTAGAATAGTTAAACTAGGAATTCCATAAAAAATAGTATTCCCAAGACTAAAATAAATCCCAAAAACTTGAAAATCTTCACCTTGTAAGCTGGTATGGAAAGCCAATAGAAACATTACTGGATAAACCAAATAATGCAGGATTTTCCAGAATTTACCTAACTTTTTCACCGAAAATCTATTTGAAGTTATAGCCAAAGGTAAACACAAAAATAAAGCTAATAAACCTAGAGGTTGATAAAGGGGGATATTCTGGGGAGACCCGTGAAGAACGGTATAAAAGACTTTAGACCACAAAAAGTGAGTGAAACCAAGCATAAACATCAAAATTCCAAGCTGACGACGATTAGCCATCAAAACTTGCTGCACTCTGGACAAAAATCCTTTGACTCTGAATCTTTGCAAAATTCCAGCTATAGCAATTAACCAAAAAACATAAATACTTAAATTGCCCATCAAAGCCCCGGCAGCAGACCAGTTATTCCGCATGAAAAACAGGCTAACAACCAATAAAAACAAACAAAAATAGATACTTATCTTTAAACCAATTTTGGTTTGTCTAGTAATATTTGACATGGGATAAACCTCAAATTGTGCTCAAATAAATAGAAAACAATCAAGAATTAGGCTGCGGCGTTGCCAAATCGGAAACTAGACGAAACAACACTGCCAAAGAGGTTTTCATCATGATAAACACAAACGCCTGGCTCGTTTTGGGCTGCGCCAACAGCGACCATCAACGGTAATAAATGGTCTTCCTGTGGGTGAGCTAATCGTGCAGCAGGTGCTTTAGCCCAATGAATCAGTTGCTCAACTCGCTGTGTTGGCTCAGATTGCACCAACGTCTGCTGAAGCCAATCATCAAATTGCCGTGATACTGAAGCAGCATTTGGCCCAAAATTACTGAGATTGTGATAGCTCAATCCGCTACCAATAATTAGTACACCTTCCTTTCGCAACGGAGCCAATGCTCGTCCTACTTCCAAATGAAGTTTCGGGTCATAGCCTTGCTTGAGCGAAAGCTGAACCACAGGAATCTGTGCTTGCGGATACATCGGGTACATCACCGTAAAAGTACCGTGATCAAAGCCACGATTCGGGTCAAGATGGACTGAATGTCCAGCACCCTGAATCAGCAATTGGACGCGCATTGCCAATTCAGGTTCACCTGGCGCACTATACTTCACTTCGTATGTATGCGCGGGAAATCCTGAATAATCGTAAATCATTGGAGGATTTGGACTCGCCGAAACAGTGAAGTCTTCTTCTTCCCAATGCCCCGAAATCATTAACACTGCCTTGGGTGTCGCTCCTAATTGGCGAGGTATATCCTGTAACGAAGTTTCGAGCTGATGGAACATTTGACCAAATTGGTCTTTCATGAAGGGCCAGGGGCCGCCACCGTGAGAAACAAAGTAGGTGGGAAATTCAGGCATGAGCATATCGAAATTTTTGATGGTATTGGCTACGAGGTCTATATAACTCAATATATTCGTATACCATTAGTTCATCAAGAGCTAAAATATTGATACATCATTTCCTATTAGTTGATGTTTCTGGGGCAAAATGGATACATTAGTGAGTATGCGGGTGTTTCGCACAGTTGTAGAACTCAAAAGCTTTGTTGCTGCCGCCACTCGCATGGAAATGTCTCCGGCAATGGCTAGCAAACACGTTATGCACCTAGAGCAGCACTTGGGTGGTCGCTTGCTAAATCGCACCAGCCGACATTTAAGTTTGACTGAAATCGGTCAAGTCTATTTTGAACAATGTTGCGAGATGTTGGATAGCTTGGATGAAGTAGAAGCAACGGTCAGCCGAGCAACAATTGTACCTAGTGGGTTGCTAAAAATTAGTGCTCCAGTCTGGTTTGCTAATCGCACATTTACGAAGATACTGGCTAATTATCAGGCACAGTTTGCCGCAGTCTCTTTAGACATTGACTTAAGTGGGCGAATGGTTAACGTAGTAGAGGAAGGGTTTGATGTGGTATTGAGGGTGACTCAATCTCCTCCTAGTAACCTGATTGCACATCCAATTGCATCTATTCCATTTTACTTAGTAGGCTCTCCTTCATACTTTCGCAAAGCTGGATACCCTTTAAAACCAAAGGATTTATCGCAGCACGCTATGATTACTTATTCGTATTTGTCACATAAAGAGGGTGAACTGCCCTTTGAAGGACTAACGGGGAAAGAAAGCGTTAAGATTGGGTCGTCGGTGCTGCGGACTAATAATGAAAATCTGATGCACAACGCGGTAATGGATGGAATGGGTCTGGCATTTTTACCAACTTGGCTGATTGAAGACGATATTGCTGCTGGACATCTTGTTAGGGTGATGGCGGATTATCGCTTACCAGCTAATATGCTTTATGCTGTGTATACTAGCCGCAAATATCTTTCATCGAAAGTGCGAACCTTCGTTGATTTTATTACTGAATGTAGCGAGCTAAAAAACTAACTCTTGGGAAGAGCCGCACAAAAGAATGTTTGTTGCGCCTGAACGCTTGTTAGATAAGGATTATAGCAAATTGTTGACCTACTTTGTGCAGAGTATCTAGTATTAGATTACTGCAACATTTTTTAATATAGTCAGAGGACTAAGTTCTTTAACAAGCTGCAATTGTTCCTCGTTGCGAACTAATAGCGCCCCTGCGAAACCTAATGAATTGATCGAGATGGATTGAAAACGTTCTTGCGATCGCGCTACAATCATCATCCATTCCCGTGTCGCTAATAGATTATAGGGTGCAGGTTTAGAGTTAATTGATACATCTACTAAATTCAGATGACTCAGCAAGGTATGATAACAATCAAGTGTTGCTGATGCCGCTTGTGATGGTGAGTTTACCCAACTAGGAGCAAGCTGGGCGATCGCGTGTTTGAATTGAAAGCTAGGTATCTTACTCACACCATCTTTAAATTGAATTGATTTTAATGCAGCTTCAATCGGAATGCTCACACCCTCTGGAGTAAGTGGGAGTGGAATTAGTTGCAAATGCTTGTGTCTTTGACTAGCACCCGCAGCTTGTCCAGAATTATAAAATACTAAACCATCAATGTCAGTAAGCGTTATCCACATTGCCTCAAAATCTTGCTCTGTAAGTAAGCTTTCCTGTTCCTCAAACTGTCGTGTAACTAGCAGTAAATGACGATCAACTATATTAAATTTATTTAACAAACAGATGTGTGTATTAGATATATCTGCTACAAATAAATCTTGTTCATAAGGTAAAAACGGATTGAAATCTTTACGCTTAATCACTTTGGCATTCTGCTGTTGTGCTTGATGTTTGCGCTCAAGATTGGATACAACCCGCACCAAGAAACGAATGCCACTTTCTTCTACAAATTCATAATTTGTTGGAATTGGCTGGAGTGCGCCTTTGGAGTGCGCGTATTGGGTCTGTTGTAGTACTTTATGCCACAAATGCTTAATTTTATAGAGATTATATTGAAATTGAGCTTTTTACTCAATTAGAACAACTCGAACCGATAAAATTTTTCACGACTTGACGCAATTGTTCAGCATCAAAAGGTTTAGTCAGGTACTCAGTCGCGCCTGCAAGTCTTCCTTGCACCCTGTCAAATGCGCCGTCTCTGGCAGTAAGCATGACAATCGGTAACTCGCTAAATTGAGGTAAGCTACGCAAGGTGCGGCAAAGTTCCAAACCATCAACCCCTGGCATGGAAACATCTAATAGCAAAACTGATATCGGCTGGTGGTAAATTAAAGCCAAGGCATCTACAGCATTATCAGCAACTAAAACTCGATACTCGCTAGTTAGCGCCCGTTTAATCATTTCTTGCATAACGGTGCTGTCATCGACTGCCAAGATTGTCTGTGTAGTATTTACACTTGCAGACATTTTTACCTCACTCTTAGATTAATTTGCAGGATTATTGACACAAGTGTTTTTATTGCTCGGTGCTTAAAACTCCTCTTTGGTATAGTTCCCTAATTAGATTAGAGATTAACGCTAATTGATTAGTAGGTCTGCGTAATTAAACATTAATTGTCAAGATTGGTGGGGCGAGTATGACTCCTGGGATCTAAATGCGGAAATTGTCAGCTTTCCAATTACCCATGACCAATGATCGATGACCAACCTTGATGTTAAGTTTATTTCCACCCAACTACTTTTTTGTTTACTTAATGAAATTCTGGCAATACATTATCAAACTTTATCCTTATACGAATAGACTCAGCTACTATATTTAATAAAATTATATATAAAATTTCTTAGACCTCTCCATAAATTAAAGGTACGTTGGCTAGAATCATTGTCAATGCGTACTCTGCTACCTGTTTAAATTCGTAATTTTTGGAGAGGTCTATTGACGTTGTATCGACTATTGTAGGTAAGCTTCAAGGCTAGATGTTAGTAGCATCACTGCTTTGGGCATTCTGTATATCAAGGGCAGAAAGCAAATTTCAACGATCGCACTTTGTTATCCTTTGCTAAGTATTTATTCTTGACAATATTCAACTTGAGATGAGCTACTAATCTGTCGGTTGCCCAAAATTGATGAATTTAAAAATATTTTATTAGTTTTGTTAAAATATGTATGGATTTTTCTGAATATATATATATATTCTTGAGATAGTATGTAGAAAGGGTAATTATAAAAAAAGTTTTATTTTAATAGGCATTTCCCTAGTTCAGCTTACAAACAAAGCATTAATGCTGTGAAAAATCAAGATTGGGCTTAATAACTCTTAAATTTTTCACAGTTAACCATAAAAGTACCTCTAAAATCGCCAAAATGAAACAAATAAAACTTGATGATGTGGTGTTTTTAGGTTCAAATAAAGTTTTAAGCTTAGGTGCAGATCAATTAGATCAATCTATTGTAGCTATGCGAACAACCCAGGAAATTAAAGCGGAAATAGAAACAATTCTGGGGTTTTACCCCCCCTTTTTTGTTTTAGCTCAAGATGATCCTCAGAAGTTAGAACATTTATGGCAACAAATGCTTTATGGGTATATTAATAATCCTCTACCTAGTGTATTTAAGCTAAAATTATCTGCATATCTTGCCCGTTACTGTAGAGTTCCCTACCCTTTAATTTGTTATAGCTGCGAATTGCGATCGCATGGGCTTAATGGTAAAGAAATCTTACAATTAATCTCACAGCCAGAAACTCAAGCAGCAGACATCCATCTGAAGACACTAGCAGCGCATCCGATTGAGACAAATTTGCTAGAGTTTAACTCGGCATTAGAAAAAAGTTTAATTGACTGTGCGGCTGATATTTTTCTGAACTTAGACGTAGCACAACAATGTCGTACTGAAGTGGGTCGGATACTGGGAAATAATAATTATCAACACTTAGTATCATTAATTTTGTATATTAAAAATTGCCATAATTGGATGGAAACTAACTCAATGGTATCTTACGGAGATGATCGACGAATAGAGGAAAATTTAGATGAATTACTTGCAGAAGAGCCAGGTTTAGCGATGTTTTTCCGTAACTATACTGAAAAAGCTAAGGGTGAACAAAGTCAAACGAATCAACTAGAGGAAATCACTGAACGTGAGCGGTATGAAGCTGTACTGCGTCAAGCTGCTGGAGAAAACTTGCGGCTAGGGCAAGCTGTAATCTCGGTTTCTGATGGCATTATCATTACTGACCCTCATCAACCCAATAATCCGATTATCTACTTAAATCCGGCTTTTACTAAAATCACTGGGTATGCAGCCAAGGATATTGTAGGTAAGAATTGTCGTTGTTTACAAGGAAAGGAAACAGACCCCAAAGCAATTGAGTTGATTCGCGAGGCTATTCGGAAAAAAGAACCTATACAAATAACGCTGCTGAACTATCGTAAAGATGGTCAACCTTTTTGGAATGAATTAAAAATATCCCCTGTATTTTCAGAAGATGGTAATTTACTATATTTTATTGGTATTCAAACAGATATAACTGAACGTAAACGGGGAGAGGAAGAGCGCCTGCATCTGTTACAAAGAGAGCAATCAGCACGGGCTGAAGCTGAAGCAGAGCGAAACCGAACTGCCAATATATTAGAAGGCATTACGGATGCTTTTTATGTGTTAGATCATCAGTGGCGGTTTAGTTATTTAAATTCTCATGCCGAGCAATTATTATTTAAAACAAAAGAACAACTAATTGGTAAATCTATCTGGGATGAATTTCCAGAATTAATTAATTCTCAATTTGAGCAAGAATTTCATCGAGCAGTTGCTAAGAATGTCACAGTTTACTTTGAGGCATTTTATGCAGAATTTCAAACTTGGTTGGAGGTACGAGCTTATCCTTATCAAGATGGTTTATCTGTATACTTCCGTGATGTTACAATTGCGAAAAAATCTGAGCAATCTTTACTAGAGCGATCGCGCATTTCTACTTTAGAAGCTGAAGTTGGTGCTACCTTGGGACAAGGTGGGACAACTTTAAATGAAACTCTGCATCGGTGTAGCCAAGCAATGGTGCAGCACTTAGAAGCAGAATTTGTTGGTATTTGGACATATAACCAAGGGTCACACACCTTAGACTTGCAAGCATACGCGGGTACTGAGGAAGTCGGCAACTGGGTTACTGGTCATTCAATATCTTCTCATCCCCGCATCTCCCTAGAAGGTTCAATGGTGGGTTTTGTTGCTCAAACCCAGCAAATTTATCTGACCCAAGATAGCGGTCAACGGTTTAAAGGAGGGCTAGAAAGTCGTTTATATAACGGTGAAGTAGCAGAAAGTTGTTTAGTAATAGATAATTTTTATTTCGCCAGTCTTCCTTTAATTGTGGAAGAAAAACTGGTCGGTGTAATTGCTGTAGTTATGCAGCAAAACTTCAATGAAGCTGTGATTGATATGTTAGGCTGGATGGCTCACGCTTTTGGTGTGGCAATTGACCGCTTTTGGGCAAGAGAAGCATTATCATCACGACGAGAAGCTTTACTATTTAGGTTAGCAAGTCAAATTCGCAAATCTTTAGACCTCGATACTATTTTGAGTACGGCTGTTAATGAGATTCGCGGTTTATTGCAAATTGATTTGTGTCAATATTTGTGGTTTTTCTCCCATCCTACTCAGTCTAGCTTGATGGTGACTCACGAAGCCAAAGCAAACCCAACTTTGCGGAGTAAGTTAGCAGAAGCGATGCCACAAAAACTGGCTCCCTTAGCTAATAAAATTCAAAATCTTCAGGTGATGCGGGTTGATGATGTTGTTGAAGACAGTAACCTGGATGCTGAAACCAAAACTTTACTAAGTAGTTTGGGTATAACTTCGGCGCTACTGCTACCGCTAGAAACTCCTCATGCTGGTCAAAGAGGAGCAATTATTTGTACTCATGGCAGTGGTCAACGACCTTGGAGTGATAGTGAAGTAGATTTATTACAAGCTGTAGTAGACCAAGTAGCGATCGCTATTGACCAAGCAGAAGTATACGCCCAAAGCCGTGCTGCGGCACTAGCCGCTCAAACCCAAACTAATCAGCTTGAGCAAGCAATGAACGAACTCAAGCAAACAGAAGCACGCTTAATTCAAAGCGAAAAAATGTCAGGGTTGGGTCAAATGGTCGCTGGAATTGCCCACGAAATTAATAATCCTGTCAACTTCATTACAGGCAATCTTACTCATACCAGTACCTACATCCGTGATTTGTTGGATTTTATCGAATTGTATCGAAAGCATTATCCTAACCCTCATCCAGAAATTGAAGAACAAGCAGAAGAAGTTGATTTAGAATTTCTGATTGATGATTTGCCAAAATTACTCAACTCAATGCAGGTAGGCGCTGACCGCATTCGTCAAATTGTCTTATCTTTGCGGAACTTCTCCCGTTTAGATGAAGCTGACATGAAACCAGTTGATATTCATGAAGGAATTGACAGTACTTTATTAATTCTGCACAACCGTTTGAAAGCAAACCCTAGCCACACTGGAATTGAAATCATAAAAGAGTACGGGGATTTGCCTTTAGTTGACTGCTATCCTAGTCAGCTTAATCAAGTATTTATGAATATTATTAGCAATGCGATTGATGCCTTAGAAAGTGGTGAAGCTAAACCACCCCAACCAACAATTCGCATTAGTACTGAAATGTTGGCTGATGGCAAAAATGTGATGATTAGGATTGGCGATAATGGCTCAGGAATGCCCCCAGATGTATTAAAACGTTTATTTGATCCGTTTTTTACAACTAAACCTGTAGGCAAAGGAACTGGTTTAGGGTTATCAATCAGCTATCAAATTATTGAAAAACATCACGGAATTTTAAGATGTGAGTCAGAATTAGGGAAAGGAGCAGAATTTGTGATCGAAATTCCTTTGAAGCAAAATTAATATCCCCCTCTCCTCTCTCCCCTCCCTCCTCTCTTTTCTCTATATTTGTAATATGAATGATAATTTATTACAACGTTTTATTCAATTGCTTGTTTCTCAGGCGGGTTGGCAAATTCGTCAGCAAGATTACATTAGTTTAGGGCATAAAATTGAATTTCGAGTTAAAGCATTGAAACTACTTAACGCAGAAGCTTATTATCAGCTATTAAGTGCTGAAACTGAGCAGAGTTATCATGAGTGGCGACAATTAGCTTTACTGTTAACAACTACTGAAACTTATTTTTTTCGGGATGAAGGGCAGTTTTCGTTATTGCGAAATAAATTAATCCCAGAATTGATTGAACAAAAAAGGAAGAAACAAGTTTTAACTGGTGAATCTAAACCTTCTTTACGGATTTGGAGTGCTGGTTGCTCAACTGGTGAAGAGCCATATTCTTTAGCTATTCTGCTCACACAGTTAATTCCTGACTGGGAAAAATGGAACCTTTATATTATTGGTACTGATATCAATTTAAATGCTTTGGAGAAAGCTAGACATGGTATTTTTACCTCTTGGTCATTTCGTCAGGTAAATCCAGAAATTCAAAAAAGATATTTTTCTTCTTGGAAAGGTGATTGGAAACTGGATGGCAAAATCCGGCAGATGGTAAATTTTGAATATGGGAATTTAGTTAAAGATTCATATCCTAATACTGGCAGTATTTATGATATGGATTTGATAATTTGTCGAAATGTTTTTGTATACTTTGATTCTAATAGTATTGGAATTGTACTACATAAGTTTGCTCAGTCTTTGAATTTAACCGGATATTTAATTACTGGTCATGCTGAACTTTATGGTCAAGGTTTAAATTTATTAAAATCTCAAGTTTTTCCTGAGTCAGTAGTGTATCAACGTCGAGATCATGTAGTAAGCTCGCCTCAACTTAAAGATATTAATTACTTTGCTAGTAATGGTTTAAATAATATTAATTCTCCACAGAAATTAGATTTATTCCCTAGCAATACTGTCAAGTTAGAAAGTAAACAACTTCCTCAGTTTAAACCTAATTATAATAATCAGATAAATACTGAAAAAACTCAGCTAGATGTAAGTAATATTGAAGGTATTTATAAACCAAAAGTTGTTGATTTTCAAGCAAAAAATAATAGCGATCGCTCCACATCTAAAGTTAACGTGGATACTATTATTGAGCAAGTGAAAAATTTAGTAAAAAACAAAAATTATTTAAAAGCAATTAGCGAATTAGAAAAAATCTTAGCTCAACATCCTAATGATTTTAATATTTACTATCTTCTAGCTAAAGTATATGCTAATTTAGGTAAATACCCGCAAGCTAAAAAATATTGTGAACAAGCTTTATCAGTAGATTCACGTAATATAAAACCCTACTATATATTGGCTAATATTGCTGAAGAACAAGGTAATATTACAGAAGCTAAGGTGCTTTTAAAAAAAATTATTTATTTAGCTCCTGATTCAATTTCGGCTTATCTAGAACTAGCGAGTATCTACCAACAAGAAGGAGATATTACAAGATGTGTCAAAATGCGTAATGTAGCTCTAGATTTTTTGAAAAAATTGCCTACTAATGCTACGGTGGAATCACAGGGTGATTTGACCGTTGGTGAATTAATCAACCAACTAGAAGAAATATTAAATATTTAAGTATTGCCGATAGTTAGTCAGGTAGAAAAAATCTAATTTTTTTATAAAACAACTAAGTCGATCCTGTAATATTCTCTTAGCGTTTTATCAGGCTGCGCGAATCGCTACGTTAAGAGTATTTAATAGTTCTTCTAATCTACCTATTTGAAGGATTACCTAATTAGTGTTAACCACTCTATTTAATTAATATATGGAACCTCAAGATTTTATTATTTGTAGCCTGAATAATTCCTTCTATGGAATTGCTGCATCTGTAGTTAAGGAAATATTCTATTTGCCGGAATTAACTCCTGTTGCTGAAGCACCCCCTGATATTGTAGGAGTGCTGAATCTGCGAGGGGATATATTACCTGTAATGGATTTGTATATCCGCTTAGGGCAACAACCGCAGGATTACCAGTTAACTGATAGTATAATTGTACTTAATTGGGAAGGATTTCAAGTCGGAGTTATTGTTAATCAAGTCCACGAAGTAAAAAATATTGCCGCTAATGAGATTACTACTAATCTTTCTTATCGGCGCGGAATGCTAAGTAAAAATGGCTCTCAGCCTGGGGCAGTAACATCTGGTAAATTTATTAACGGCGTAGCCCAAGTAGATGAAGATTTGGTGATGTTGATTAATCACCAAACTTTGATTGAATACTCAAAATTTATTCATCCTGATACTAATGATAGTGATGAAGAAATTTCAGCAAATAGCCAAGCTGCGGCTGCTTTGCTGCTAGAACGTACTTATAATGGTAGCGATCGCATATTTTGCCCTCATGCTACACCAGAAGAAAGAGCAACTTTTCGGGAACGGGCAGAAAATTTAAGACGTACAACAGAAAGTGAAGATTTTGCTGGATTAATACCGTTAGCTGTTATTGGTTTAAATGGCGAATATTTTGGATTAGACCTTGATACTGTCCGCGAATTTACTGATATTAGTAAAATTACCCCTATTCCCTGCTGTCCTCCTCATATTGTGGGTAATATTAACCTGCGTGGCGAGATTGTCACCTTAGTTGATGTGCGTGGAGCGTTAAATCTCCCCATTGCCGGTGCTAACCAAGCATCTAAAGTAATGGTTGTACGGATGGAAGATTTAGTAGCAGGTGTGACAGTAGATGAGGTATTTGATGTTATGTACCTTAATCCTACTGAAATGATGCCAGTACCAGCAGCCGTACATTCAATTAATGATGAATATCTCCGAGGTACTGCACCTTATCGTGAAAAGATGATGGGAGTTTTAGATTTACCTAAAATATTGACTAAGGGCGGATTAACTGTTGATGAAGAAGTGTAATTAATCCTAATAGGCGGGTTATTCACCCGCCTATTTAGTTGTATGATAAATCACCTAATTTTATTTATTAATAAGAAAATTAAAAATGCTTGCTAATTTAAAGCAAGGAAGTAATGTAATTAAGGGTTTTGAAGAAAAAATACTACATTTAAGCCCAAGATTTAAAGGTGATCGTTTAAATTACTATACTTAACACTAAATTAGTGGCTAAAAAGCTTTAGATCTGATTTAGTTAAATTTTACATAAAATCTTAATTATTAATTTAAGATAATTTAATAATTTTTAATTTTTAAGCTTAGGATCATTCAGTTAATTCACGTATAACTTATAAATCGAATCGCAAAAAATCCGTAAATTTTCAGAAGGCAGCATAGCGGTAATAGTTGTACGATGAAAATAGAAATTAGGTGCATCAACTTGAAATTAAGCAGCAATAAATTTTAAGTTTAATTGTAGTTGCAACAATCATTAAATTTAATATTATTAAGCTTGCTCTCAAAAGATATCTCCTGGGTTGTAATTAGCAGCAAGCTAATCGCCTAGCTTTTTACAGTAACAGTAGTTAAATTTGAACTGATCTACTCAGTACCTTTCATTCTCAAACTAGAACTATATACTTTAATTTTTAACGAAGAAACAGAAATGTTAGCTAATCTTAAACTTCGCAATCGGATGTTAATCGGCTACTCTATACCAGTTATTTTACTGATTGGTATCGGTGGCATAGTTTTTTCAAGCGCGAATGAAGTATCTCAAGCATTCAAACAAAATGAAATTTCTAAAACTTCAATTATTGGAACGGATCAGATAGCGATCGGAACTTCTAAAGTTGAACGTGGTATCAGAGGTTATATATTAACTAAACATCCATCCTTTATGAATGTTTACAATCAAGCTTTAGCTTTAGCGAAAGAAGGAGGTGAATCAGCTAACAAGGTTGTAGCAAATACCGATCAAAAAGTGCGAGTAAAAGAAATGCTTAATTTGCTCGATCAACTTGAGCAGTTTAATCAACAACTAATTGATTTAATGAAAGCTGGTAAATCAGCCGAAGCACTTAAATTATTTTCTACTTTTAAAAGTCGGGATCTTGCAGCAAAAATAGATGTACTGCAAGATCAATTTAATGAGAAAGAACTTGCTATAATGGCTACCTCAACTAAAAGAGCCGAATCTGCGATTAATTTCTTAATTTCCACTACGTTATTAGGTACATTACTTTCAATAGCTATCGCCGTAGCAGCAGCATTTTTAATTTCTTCAGGTATCACTAAAAGTATTAATCAAGCAGTAAATGCTATTGCTAGTTCCGCCTCTGAAATTGCCGCTACAACTAATCAACAGGAACGCACAGCCGGACAGCAAGCTGTCTCAGTTAATCAAACAACTACTACAATGGACGAGTTAAGCGCATCTGCTCGTCAATCAGTCGATCAAGCATCTTTAGCAGCAGATAGCGCCCGTCAAGTTTTACAACTAGCTGAATCATCTACATTAGGCGCACAACAAGTATTAAAACTAGCTGAATCATCCGCAGACGCAGCCCGTCAAGTATTAAATCTTGCTGAAGGCGGAACTGAAAAAGTTGGGCAAAATTTAGAGGGAATGGCTAAGTTAAAAGATAAAGTCAGCGAAATTGCAGAACAAATTCTGCGTCTAAGTGAGCAAACAACTCAAATTGGTAGCATTACTAATTTAGTAACAGATGTTGCTAATCAAACTAATATGTTAGCTTTAAATGCTGCCGTTGAAGCTGCCCGTGCGGGAGAAAATGGCAAAGGCTTTGCAGTTGTTGCTAGTGAAATTCGTAAACTCGCAGATCAAAGCAAAAAATCAGCTGATAAAATTAATACTTTGATTGTTGACATCCAAGATGCGATTAATTCTACAGTAATAGTTACGGAAGAAGGCAAGAAAAATACTGAATCAAGCATCGTACTTTCACAATCTACTGCTGAAGCTTTTAATAAAGTAGCAGAGTCAATTAACGATGTAATTTTAAATTCTTCTGCTGGTGTAGTTCAAGCAATTAATGAGGTAATCTTGAGCAATCAAGACACTTCACTAAAATCACTCAATGATGTAGTTATCAATAGTAATCAAATCGCTTTAAGTGCTAAACAACAAGCAGTAGCAATTCAACAAGTTATGGAAGCAATGAACGCTCTTAATCAAGGGGCGGCACAAACTGCTAGCGGTCTAAGCCAAACTCAAGTTGGAACTCAAAATTTAAATAAAGCGGCTCAAGACCTGAAAGCAATAGTTTAAGTTTTTCTTTGAATTTTAGTGTGTGCTAGTTGATGCAGAAACAGGATAACGAGGTTTTTATTCACAAATTAAGCCGTTACCCATAATTAGTCGATTCAGCATATTTGCTGAGGTCATAAATATCACAAACAACTAAAATTTAATCATAAGCAGGGTGGGTTGTATTTTAGTAAAGTTTGATGTACTTAGTTTA
Source organism: Oculatellaceae cyanobacterium (assembly GCA_036702875.1). Lineage (GTDB taxonomy): Bacteria > Cyanobacteriota > Cyanobacteriia > Cyanobacteriales > PCC-9333 > Crinalium. The sequence goes on from DATNQB010000032.1 coordinate 150,154, forward strand.
TCAGGATTAAATTTCAATGTTACAAAAAATGAGTTTACAGACAAGATTGCTTGGCTCATTCTTGTTAATGGGCGGAATTGTATTAGCTGTCGGGCTAGTTGGAGCTAATGGTAACTCACGCTTAGGTAAACATATCAACACCCTAGGTAATAATACCCTTCCTAGCGTAACTGGGTTATGGAAAGTTAATGAAGGACAAACTCAAGTACAGTCATCAGAAAGAGCCTTACTCAACACAGTCCTTAGCTCCGAAAAAAGACAAGTAGAATTAACTCGGATTAAAGATGCTTGGAGGCAAATAGACGAAGGGTTTAAACAATATGAATCTATTTCCCAAACTGAAGAAGAAAAGAAACTTTACCAAAAATTTTTAGAAGATTGGGATAAGTGGAAATTAGACCATCAAAAATTTCTACAAGAGTATCAAAAGTTTGCCAATATGGGCATTCAAGATCCTCCTAATCGCATGGCTGCATTGGTAAGTCAAGGGAAACAAAATAGCCCAGAAATGCGATTAGCTAAAGCCGCAGATGCCCAGTTTGACCGCATTAGTGAATTTTCGGCTAATCAAGGACTTGAGTCTTTCAATGCTTCTACTGACAGCGTTATAGCAGTGATTGACTATAATCAAGAATTTGGAACAGGGGCGAAAAAATCTGCCGAAAAAGATGCTTACCAAACTAATTCCTTGATGTTGCTTGGGATGATAGCTGGCCCAGGTACTGCAATTATCTTTGGGGTATTCCTCAGTAGAACGATCGCCAAACCACTAGGTGATAAAATTTCCCATATTGTTAATACTATTGTCTCATCTTCTACAGAAATTGCAGCCACAGTAGATCAACAAGAACGCACTGCATCTCAACAAGCAGTATCTGTCAGTCAAACCAGCACCACAATGGATGAATTAGGTGCATCCTCCCGCATTTCCTCCGAACAAGCAGAGTCAGCCGCTAATGGTGCTAGAGAAGTATTAACCTTAGTCGATGGTAATAACCACAGCGATAATGCTTCTGTTTATCATGGTTCTAGTCTGCGAGAAAAAGTTACACAAATTGCCGAACAAATTCTGCGCTTAAGTGAACAAACGCATCAGATTGGTTCAATTTCCACGCTAGTAAGTGAATTAGCTAATCAAACTAATATGTTAGCTCTGAATGCTGCTGTAGAAGCTGTCCGTGCTGGTGAGCATGGCAAAGGTTTTGCTGTTGTGGCTTCAGAAATTCGTAAACTTGCCGATCAAAGCAAAAAGTCAGCCGAGCGCATTAACGGTTTAGTAATGGATATCCAAAATGCCACGAATTCTACGGTAATGGTTGCCGATGAAGGTAGAAAAACGGTAGAAAATGTGGTTAATTCTGTTAATACTATCGCAGTAAATACACAACAGATTTCGCTGACTGCTAAACAGCAAGCTGTAGCTATCCAACAGGTAGTTGAAGCTATGAATAACCTCACTCAAGGTGCTTCTCAAACTGCTAGTGGTATTAGCCAAACTAAAGTTGGTGTTCAAAGACTAAACGATGCTGCTATGAATCTGAAAGCAGTAGTCTAGAATATATTTTTTTAAATATAAGCTGTCAAAGTGTTATGTAAACTACAAAAAAAAATGTAGTAATATAAAATAATTTGACAGCTTTATGCTATGACCTCAAAATATCTATAGCAGTCGCTAGGGCAGTTAAGCCACTTTTTCCCCCACACCTGCACGGAGCTATACAAACAAAGCCCGCCTGCGCGGTAATCCTGCATTAAGCGCCCTGGCAGTTGCTATAATTCCACCAAAATTTTATTTACGATCATAAAAATATGAATTTTAATCTCAGACTAAAAAATAAAATGTTGCTGGGCTACTTATTTCCACTAATAATATATTTGGGAATAGGTTGGATAGCCTACTCAACAGCAAATCAGGTCTTAAATACATTTCAAGAAGTTGAACGGGTGCAAGCAGTTCTAATTAGCATAAATAATATGGCAATTGCTACCCAAGGAATGATCCGCGACTCTCGCGGATATTTAGTAGATAGAGATGAACAGTTTAAGAAAGGATATCAGAATAATTTAGAAACAGCTAAGTCTACTGGTTATGAAGTTAGTAAGTTAGTTAAAAGATCAGATCAAAAAGACCGCTTGAGCCAAATGATAGTGCGAATCAGCGATTATGATGAATTTACAAGTAAACTTATATTCATGGCATCTCAAAATCAGCAAGAAGAAGCAATTAATTTATTTAAAACTGGGCAAGGTACTAAGTTTGTCCGCGAGTTTGATCGCCTGAATAAAGAATTTGAAGAAAATGAACAAGAGCTTTTAGCTGAAGAAACTAATCAAGCTAAATCTGCTGTGAAATTTTTGTTAACAGCTTTAGGATTAGGTTCTTTAATATTAATTTGTATTGATATAATTATTGCTTGGTTAATATCATCAGGTGTTAGTAAAAATATTAATCAAGCTGTGAATGCGATCGCCACTTCTTCCACTGAAATTGCTACTACTATTAACGAACAAGAACGCATTGCTACTCAACAAGCTGCCTCTGTTAATCAAACTACTACCACAATGGATGAATTAGGTGCCGCATCTCGTACTTCTGCTGAACAAGCTGAACTAGCTGCCAATGGTGCTAGAGAAGTTTTAACTTTAGTTAATGGCGCTAATAATGGGGAAAATTTCTATAATATGCAAAGTTCTAGCCTACGGGAAAAAGTAACACAAATTGCTGAACAAACTTTGCGTTTAAGCGAGCAAACTCATCAAATAGGATCAATTTCTACACTGGTGAGTGATTTAGCTAATCAAACTAATATGTTAGCATTAAACGCTGCTGTAGAAGCTGCACGCGCTGGTGAACATGGTAAAGGTTTTTCAGTAGTTGCTTCTGAAATTCGCAAACTTGCAGATCAAAGCAAGAAATCAGCAGAACGCATTAATGCTTTAGTATTAGAAATTCAGAATGCTACCAACTCTACAGTAATAGCTACTGATGAAGGACGTAAAACTGTTGAAAATGTAGTTAATGCTGTCAATAATATTGCGGTAAATACACAACAAATTTCCCTAACTTCTAAACAGCAAGCTGTAGCAATTCAACAAGTAGTAGAAGCAATGAATGCTCTTAATCAAAGTGCATCTCAAGCTGCTAGCGGTATTACTCAGACAAAAGTTGGAACCCAAAAACTAAATGAAGCTGCAATAAATCTTCAGTCAGTGGTTTAGTAATGCGCTACCATAACAGAAGTCAAAATGTCACTTTTTTTTATTTTTGGTAGTTAAATTGTTGAGTTTTTATATGTTTCAAAAATAATACCAATTTGTAAAAGGAGTGCTACAAAAATTTGATGTAGAAACGTACTATGCTACGTCTCTACATCAAATTTTTCGTGTAGCCGCAGAGTAACACCTATAGGCATTTCTAATTTTAGTATGGAGATATATACATTTTTTTAAATTCACGCTTAAAATACTGTTATTAGTGTAAATATAAATTAACAAAAATTGCTATATGCTAAAGAATTATGCTGTATCTGCACCTAAAAATTGGGGCTTAAAAACAAAAGCAATAGCATTAGCAGTTGCTTTAGGAACCCTACCAGTAATCGCAATTGGAGCAACAGCTTATTATTTTGCCAATCGTTCTATAACTAATCGAGTACTTGAATCGGAAAAAACATCTGCGATCGCACTAGCAGATAAAGTAAATAGCTTTATGTTTGAGCGATATGGAGACATTCAGCATCTTGCCACTTTACCGATTTTATCAGATCCGAGTGTAATTAAATTTACTACTTATCAGCAAAAGCAAGCAGCTTTAGATCGATTCGTTAAAGTTTACAGAATTTATGACAGTATTGCTGTTGCCGATTTGAAGGGAAACACAATTATACAATCATCTGGGGAACCCGTAACAGGTTTGGGTGAAAGAGATTATTTTAAAGAAGTGTTAAAAACCAATCGTCCTGCAATAGTTAATCCTAGAGCTTCAGCTTTAACAGGAGAATTTTCAATATTTGTAGCTGCGCCTGTTAAAGATATTAATACAGGTAAAACAATTGCTATCATTCGTTCGCGACTACCAGTTACATATTTAGACGAAAGAATTAAAACTATTGGGTTAGGGCAAATTTCATATCATATAATTGATGCTACGGGCAAGTTATTTATTGGCAACGATCCTAATGATATTGGCAGAGAAGCTAGGGAATTATATCCTTTATTTCCTCAAGTAAAAGCATCACAACTGGCGGTTGCTCAGGTAGCAGTTAATCAGATTGATAGAGTAGAAAAAATAGCTGCGATCGCACCTACTAAAAAGCTTGAAGAAATACCAAACTTAAATTGGACAGTAATACTAGATTTAGATACAACTATTGCCTTTAAAGCCCAAAGAGAGCTACTGACAACTATCTTAATTGGAACTATATTAACGGCATTGATTGTAAGCGCGATCGCAGCTTTTCTCGCTAACCGCGCTACTCAATCAATTAATAATATCATTGATGTTGTTGCTAGTTCTTCCTCAGAGATTGCTACTACCGTTGAGCAACAAGAATACACAGCTAACCAGCAAGCCGCGTCTGTAAATCAAACCACCGCTACAATGGATGAATTAAATGCTACCTCTCGGCAATCAGCCGCGCAAGCAGAAGCGGCTGCAACTAGCGCTAGACAAGTACTAAACTTAGTGGATAGCAGCGCCGTAACAGATGAATCTTTAGTTACTGAATCTAGTCTTAGAGATAAAGTGGGACAAATTGCCGAGCAAATTATCCGTTTGAGCGAACAAATGGGTCAAATTTATAGCATTACAAATTTAGTCGGTGATATAGCCAACCAAACCAATATGTTAGCGTTAAATGCAGCAGTAGAAGCGGCTCGTGCTGGCGAGCAAGGCAAAGGTTTTGCTGTTATTGCCACTGAAATTCGTAAATTGGCAGATCAAAGCCGGAAATCTACTGAGAGAATAAATACTTTAGTTACTGATATACAGAAAGCAACAAATACAACTGTTATAGTAGCGGATGAAGGCAGAAAAACTGTTGATAATATTGTAGAAGCTATTAACAACATTGCTCTTAGTTCAACACAAATTTCGCTCAATGCCAAACAGCAATCTGCCGCAATTGAACAGGTCGTAGACGCAATGAACACTCTTAACCGAGCGGCAATAGAAACTGCTAGTGGTATTAGTCAGACTAAAATTGGTACACAAAAATTAGAGCGTGCAGCTTCCGAGCTTAAAGCAATGGTTTAGCATCTATTAATTATCCTAAATACTCTCGTGATTATACTTAAATTTCCTGCTCTATCAAAATAGAAGTAGTTCCGGAATCCGTTTACAAAAAATAATATTGAGTAAATTAAAGTAAAAAAACAAAATGTTACTAACTCACTCAACTCCTACTATTTTATTTAAGTTAATTTTATAGCACTTAAAGTAAAGCTATTGACAAGTTGTATAGGTTTCACCGATACAACCCAAGCAAATTTAAAAGCTAACTGCTATATAGGAGTACTTATTTTTTTAAGCTAGGATCAGGTAGCTGAACAATCATAGATAACTATGAAAAAATTTTACTTAACCAAACTTTGTTACAAAGTCAATAGGCTTAGGTATGAATATGGCTTAAAAACCAATTAGTTTTTAAGTAAAAGTCACTACTTGCGAAAACTGTTTTACGCTGACAGCAATAAATCACCCGTTGCAAATTATGGCAGCAGATTAACTTCTGGATACAGCAACGCCCAAGTTACAAAACAACTGCTCAAAAACTTAAGCAATCATCTGCTATTTAAACAACTCATCAGATAAAGAATTAATGCAATGGTAAATTTAACACCTAGAAAAACTAAATCCGGTGGGCTATCCCGCGTTAAAGTACTGCTAATTCCCTTAGCACTTACAGTTGCACTGTTAGGCGGCATAGGCTTTTACATTTGGGACTCATCACAAACCGCTAAAAAAACCAGAATTCGAGACAATCGCATTCTAGAGTTGAGCGGTGATCTTAAGTATTGGGATGAAGCATTAACAATGTCGGCGCGGATGGCAGCCGCTACAGGGGATAGGAGTTGGGAACAACGTTATCGCACCTTTGAACCCAAAGTAGGTGCTGCTGTTAAGGAAGGCACGCAACTGCTACCTAATATTTTTAGGAGTGAGAGCATGATCAAGGCTGATGCTGCTGCGGCTAAACTCTTTGATGCTGAGAATCGCGCCTTCAAGTTAATCCAACAAGGAAAACGCCCGGAGGCAGCAGCTTTATTAGCTAGTCCAGAGTACAAGCAACAACAGCAAATCTACTCTCAAGCACTACAACAGACCCTTGCTGCCATGAAAAATTATGTGCAAGCCTCTCTCCAAGCTGAAGCTAGGCAAGCAACTGTTGCGGTTGTAATTGTTATTTTAGCTTTGCTCATATTACTGATTGCTTGGGCTAGTGTACTACGCACCCTACTTCGATACATTCAGACGATTAATCAAGCTGGAGAATCTCTTTCTAGTACTTCCAGCGAAATGGCTGCGACAGTCGAACAGCAGGAACGCACTGCCGCGCAACAAGCAGCCGCCGTCAGTCAAGTGACAGCCACAATGGATGAGTTGGGTGCTTCCTCCCAGCAAGCAGCACAGCAAGCAGAATCAGCCGCCGCAAGTACTTATCAGATGTTAAACCTGGCAGAATCCTCAGCCTCCGGTGCGCGTCAGGTATTAAATTTGGCTGAAGGCGGAACTAAATCGGTAGAGCAAACCCTGGATGGGATGTCTACTTTGAAAGAGAAAGTATTAGCGATCGCAGATCAGATTATGCACTTAAGCGAGCAGACTAATCAAATCGGTAACATTACCCGCTTGGTAACAGACATCGCTAATCAAACCAATATGCTTTCCTTAAATGCAGCAGTAGAAGCAGCGCGTGCAGGAGAAAACGGCAAAGGCTTCGCAGTTGTTGCCAGTGAAATTCGCAAGCTAGCTGACCAAAGCAAAAAATCAGCCGAAAAAATTCATACTCTCATTTCTGATATTCAGAACGCCATCAATTTAACAGTGATGGTAACAGATGAAGGCAAGAAAAATGCCGAGGCAGGAATCAAACTGTCTCAAGAAACAGCATCCGCTTTTTCCAGCATGACTCAAGCAATTAATGATGTAGTTTTGAAAAATCAAGAAATTTCCTTGATATCTATTAATGATGTTGCTGAAATCAATCAACAAATTTCGCTCACAGCCAAGCAGCAAGCTGTAGCTATCCAACAGGTAGTAGAAGCGATGAATAACATCAACCAAGGAGCAACTCAAACGGCAAGTGGCTTAGTTCAAACCAAAATCGGCAGCCAAAGACTGAACGAAACGGCTTTAGAACTGAAAGCTTTGGTATAGAAATTGTGAATTATTCAGGTTTTACTGGGAATCCTAAGTAAAGAGTAGGGAGTAGATCATAGGGAATTACTAAAGGTGTTGGATATTTTTAAATTTTCCCCTGCTTCCTATTATGGTGAACTACCAAGCAAAGAACATTCCATTTTTTTGTATAAGGATGACACCCAAAACCCATGATGATAGAAGATGAAGAACTCCGGAATCTATTTAAAATTTCCAGTGAAGAACACATTCAGAATCTGGAAACGGGTTTACTACACCTAGAAAAAAACCCGAATGATACAGCTAAGTTACAAGAGTTACTGCGGGAAGCTCATACCCTCAAAGGCGATGCCAGAATGCTAGGTGTCAAAGACGTAGAAACTTTGACCCATCAAATTGAGCATATTTTAGGCACAATTAAACAGACACCACTTTCATCAGATTCAGGCGATCGCATTTATCAGGGTTTAGATGCTATCCGTAAGCTAGTACACGAATCCGTCACAGGTGAGCCAGCAAACGTTAAAACTTTTCAAGTACTCGCTCATTTAATGGGAGCAAAAACTGAGCCACCTGTTAGCCAACCTGAACCCGAAACTGCCGTAGTTGTTAATGCGACCGAAAGCGTACCAGAAATAGAATTAACACCCACTGTCGTAGAAGAAATCGCCGCAGAAGTAGCAGAACTTGAAAGCAAAATAACAGCAGAAATAAATCAAAATGAACAGATTTTGGTGGAACCTGAAACACCAGAACTCTTAAATCTACCTGTAATATCTCTAGCTAGTGGAGTCACTACAAACGGCAGCAACGGTCACTCAATAAACATTACTCCAGAGATCGCTAAGAGTAACGGAAATTCTATCCCACTAGAGAGCGATCGCACCCTACCCGCCCTAGCTACTGTTGCACCAGCAGCTAATAATAATTACCGTATTGATACCATTCGAGTTGAAACCAAAAATTTAGATGCCTTAATGACTCAAGCAGGCGAACTTACTGTTACAAAAATTCGCATTGCTCACCAACTCACAGACATGGAAGAACTCGTCAACTTGTGGGAAGAGTGGAGTCGTGAAAACAGTATAAATCGCTTTAATTTTGACTCTGAAGCAAAATTTAAAACAATTAATCATAGTTCTATAAAACAATTAAACAACTTTCAGAATCGTTCTACTGAAAAGCTGGAGAAATTAGGAGCCTTAGTTAACCGTTTAAAAACTTCTGCCAGCGAAGACGTTTCCCGTCTAGAAACAATTAGCGGCGAATTAGAAGAAGGCATTCGCACCCTCAGATTGCTACCATTATCCACCATTTTTAACTTGTTCCCTAGATTAGTTCGGGATTTAGCTCGACAACAAGGTAAACAAGTAGAGTTAGTAATTGAAGGTGGCGAAACTAAAGCCGACAAGCGCATCCTCGAAGAAATGAAAGATCCCTTGATGCACATGATTCGTAATTGCATCGATCATGGGATTGAAACCCCAGAAGAACGCCAGTCTTTAGGCAAACCTCCTACTGCTACTCTGCGACTCACAGGCTACCAAAGCGGTAGCAACATTATTATTGAAATTGGAGATGATGGACGTGGTTTAGACATCGAAAAAATTCAGCAAACAGCAATCAAGCGAGGAATTTGCAGTGAAGACGAAATCACATCCATGACTCCTCGCCAAATTCAATCGTTGATATTTGCCCCTGGATTTTCCACCCGTACAATTGTTACTGACATTTCTGGTAGAGGAGTTGGGCTTGACGTTGTACGCACCAATGTTGAACGACTAAAAGGCACTATTCAAGTATTATCAAATCCAGGTCAAGGTTGTACATTCCGCTTACAACTAGGCACAACCCTAACTACCGCTCATGTATTAATTTTAGATGTTGCTGGTATATCATACGCTCTGCCTGTTGAGTTTGTGCAAACTACCTTATTAGTAGCTCAAGATGATATTTTCTCCATTGAAGGTCGAGAAACTATTATTTTTGAAGAGCAGCCAGTTTCCGTAGTTACCCTTGCAGAGTTGTTAGAGTTAAATTACTTAGCAACTGGTACTAACAATGCCAAAACCCTTCCTTGTATTATTCTGCAAGTTGGTGAAGAGCGACTAGGATTATTAGTTGATGCTTTGTTAGATGAGCAAGACGTTATTCTCAAACCTCAAAGTAAGTTACTAAAGCGGGTGCGGAATATTATGGGCGCAACTATTCTAGGCACTGGCGAAGTTTGTATGGTTTTAAATCCCTTAGATTTAAGGAAATCATTACGCCGTAACGGTGGTAGATCAGGCTTTTCGCTAACTGAAACATCTAATATCAGTGTAGCGGACGCTAAAAGAAAACCTGTTGTACTGCTAGCAGAAGATTCAATTGCCATTCGTACCCAAGAAAAGCGCATTTTGGAAAGTGCAGGTTATGAAGTAATCACAGCAGTAGACGGGCTTGATGGCTTCAATAAACTTAAAACCCGCAACTTTGATGTTGTTGTGTCCGATGTCCAAATGCCAAATATGGATGGATTAACGCTTGCTTCTAAGATTCGCCAAAATAAACAATATAATGAATTACCCATCATTTTAGTCACCTCCCTAGCCTCAGAAGAGGATAAACGTAGAGGTGCTGAAGCTGGTGCTAACGCTTACATTACCAAAGGCAACTTTAATCAAGAGGTACTATTAGAAACATTGAAAAGACTGGTATAGCTGATAGCTGAATAATAATAGCTAATATGGTAAAATCCCCTATTCGAGTATTCTTAGTTGAGGATTCTCCGATCGCAATGGCAATCCTCAAACGTATGCTGACTTCCTCACCAGAAATTGAAGTAGTGGGAACTGCTCGTACAGGAAAAGAAGCTTTAGAACTCATTCCCCAAGTTAAGCCTAATGTAATTTGTACAGACTTGCATATGCCACAAATGAACGGGCTAGAGTTCACCCGCGAAGTTATGGCAACATTTGCACGACCAATTTTAGTAATTAGTGCTTCAGTACAAACAGAAGATACTGAAAATGTATTTAAACTTTTACAAGCAGGTGCGGTTGATGTATTTCCTAAACCTACTGCTGGTTTAGCCGCAGATTATGAGCGAGCTAAACAAGGGTTAATTAACAAAATTAAAATTCTCTCTGGAGTTACTGTTTTTACACAGCATCGGCGGGAATTTTCAGCCATTAAAGCAGAAAGTACCGTAAAAACTCCAGCAAAATTAAGTACCAAACCAACTAAAATTGAAGTGTACCAGCGCAAGTCAAATGCGAGTGCAAAAATGTTGGTAATTGGAGCTTCTACAGGCGGCCCTCAAGCTCTACACACAATTATTTCACAACTACCAGCAAATTTTCCTGTACCTATAATTTGTATTCAACATATTAGTGAAGGTTTTTTACAAGGCTTGGTTGATTGGTTAGCAATTAAGTCAAATTTGGCTGTAAAAATTGCCCCAGCAGGTGAGATACCACGACCAGGCAACATTTATTTTGCACCAGATAGGCATCATTTAGAATTAAACAGCCAAGGCAGGCTTGTATACATATCGAGCCCTCCTGTAGGGGGACATTGCCCGTCGATTACAGTTACTTTTAACTCAATTGCTAAATTTTATGGTCAAAGTGCTGTAGGTGTATTACTAACAGGTATGGGTAGAGATGGGGCAGACGGCATGAAAGCGATCGCCAATGCTGGTGGGATTACCATTGCTCAAGATGAAGCTAGCTGTGTAGTTTTTGGAATGCCCAAAGAAGCGATCGCTCTTGGTGCTGCTCAATACATTCTGCCAATAAATGACATCGCTCCATTGTTACTATCAAAAATTCCCGTCAAGTTATAAAAGTAAAGTCAACGCCATAACGAAATATCTAAAAATTTCAAAAAAATTTAGTAGTTTTTAAGATTTTTGTCTGAGATAAATTGACATTTTTAATTACTATCTGGAATCAACTTGCTTGGCTTGTATGTAATAAATAGCGCTGCTATCAAAATTATTAAGGAAAATATTAACCATGAATTTAAAACTCTTAGCGTTAGTAGGCACATTTTTAGTCACTGGAATCACAACAGCCTATGCTGAAGTCTCGCCTACTCAACGAAAGCCAATTTCCCATTGCCAAAAAGTTAATTATCCGATTGGGTTGACTATCCGTTCTGCACCAAGCTCATCTAGTCGGCGCATTGGTAGTGTTGGTTATGGGCAAAAGGTTAGATTAGCTGGGACGTTAACAAAGGCAAGAACAGGTAGCTTTACAGTTGTTCCGACTACTGCCAAAGATGAAAATGGCACTACGTGGGTAAAAATCAAAGCTCCCATACGCGGCTTTGTCTTGTTTGCCACTGGCAGTGACAGAGATAGTTTAATATCTTGTCAGCAGTAGTGGCGATCGCTCTGCCGATCAATTAGCTTACTTTACCGTTGCTTCAGAATTACCTGGCTCTTGCTGGGACTTGCCATTTTTGCTGATAGAACCTTTGTTACCAACCAAACTGCGAAAATAAATTCCACCAATAGTGAGTAGAAACACGATATAACCTAAAGCTTGCACAATATATAGCTTATCTGTATAGCCAAACAAAGCATTAAACAGCAAACCAGGAAATTTATCTTCAGGCAAAATTTTGGTTGTATTCCAAACCATTGAACCCAAAATACAAGAATGCGCTTTAGCAAATCGCTCATAGTAGAAACATAGCGCTTGCGACTTGCGATCCATTTGGGCTAGGGTAGCAACAGCCGTGTCAAAATGCCCCAAAGTGGAAACGACTAACCCAGCCACTACCAGAAGTAATAATACCCCCATCACTTGAAAAAACAGGCGGATATTGATTTTTACTCCCCACTTAAACAGCAATACACCAATACCAGTAGCTACTGCTAAACCACTTAACGCACCGATTGAGGCAATTAAACCTTGTTGAAATTTAGCAACAATAAATAAAACTGTTTCAAAACCTTCTCGTAAAACCGCAATAAAAATTAAGGTAAAAACACCCCATCCAGCATTAATACCACCATCTCTTTTTAAAGTATCTGCGATCGCACCCTCAACTTGAGCTTTCATAAACTTGGCTTGCTGAGTCATCCAAATCAGCATCCAACTCAACATCACGATCGCTACTAAACTAAAAACGCCTTCTAATAATGGCTCCATTACAGGCGCATAGGGTTGGTTAGACCGTGAAAGTGCTTGGACTATCCAACCAAAAATTACCCCAACCATCGCACTTGCAGCAATACCAGCGCCCACTCCCCCGTAAACCCAAGGGTTTAAATAACTTTGCTTGGCTTTTTTTAGGCAAGCTAATACAATCCCGACAACGAGAGCCGCTTCTACACCCTCGCGTAGGGTAATTACAAATGTAGGTAAAGCAGAACTAAAATCCATTTTTTATTAATTGATCATTGGTCATCGATTATTGGTCATTGGTCATTGATTATTGGTCATTGGTCATTGGTTCCTGAATTTTTTATTACAAACCATAAAACTATCACCTATGACCCATTACCTATGACCGATGAACTATTAACTGAAATCTCGCAACATTTTTTTGATTTCAATGTTGTGCAACTCTTCTGTACCAATCATCGTGCGGGCAAATTCTTCAAGATAAACGCTAGCATCAGCAACTGTATCTAATAATTCTTTATAAAGATCCAGCGCTTTTCTTTCATGGGCTAGGCTTTCTTCTAAAATGTCCCGCACTGTGTGTTTATAAGTTTCCTCCATAGGAGCAATTCTTAAACTAGGGTGTCCCTCTAAACCAGTCAGGATTTCTCCTACTTGCTGGGCATGGGTAAGAGATTCAGTTGCTTGCATTTTGAAAAAATCCACAATCGGAATCCGATTTGGGCCTGTCACCATCAGGGAATAATGGGTGTAACGTACTACACCCGCAAGCTCAAATTCCATCACATTTTTGAGCAATTCCGTGGTTTTCTTGTGATCGAGGTCTTTCATTGTTGTTATAAGTTCATGAACAATTTACTCATTTCAGCACTTTTTGAGCATTCTGTTCAATCGTCTTGATTAATTTAGACACTTCAGCAGGCGTTAAAACTGTCGCTGCTGGCGCGGTTGCAGTTGGCCATGCAGTTTTTAACTTCGTCATGCTATCAGTAATCGCTTTATGCTCTTCTGGATGCTCCTTAGTCATGTTGTCTGAGATATTTTTGTACAAGCTGTCTGCGTAGTTAACAAAACCACGAGAGTCCTGATATTCAATTGCTGCGGAAACTTTACCATTGGCTACAGCCGCACCATATTCTGAGTTAGAAGCATCCAGCAACCCATTAATTACCTGCAGAACAAATCTAGGAGACTGACGTTGTGTTTCTGGCAACCCTTGAATTGCCCCATCCACCGCCTGCATTGAGTCCTTAAAATTCGTCGCGACCTTATTAGCATCCTTAGAATTAGACTTCACCAAATCTTGGAACCCAATCAAAGTCGTCTTAAATTCTTTGACATTACGCTCTTGGAGTTGGTCTTCCACATCCACATAAATTTCTTCGACAGGGTGTCCAATGTGAGGTTCTGCCTGTTCAGGCTTGTTTAAATCTAAAAGTTCTTTAGCAACTATCAGATGCCCTTTCATCAAGCCTAACTTAGTCATATAGTCCACATCTTTAGCTTCCCCTGTGAGAACTACATCCTCAATTGTGACCATATCTTTAATTTGGTCATACTGCTCTTGAGTTATGACCTTTTTAGTAACCAATTCCTCTGGACTAGCATAGGGACGGCTTGCCTGAATCTTATTAGAAAGAGCTGGAACACCCAATTGTGCCTCAAACTTGTCCAATTCCGATAAAATAGCGCTATTAATATTAATCTTCTTGCCAGTACTATGACCGCTATGTGCTGTCGTTTCAGTGTTATTTGTGGAGGACGGCGTTACTTGAGAATTGGAGTTGTTAGCAGTTGAGTCGTTGCTACAAGCGGTAATAGTTATTAGGCTGAAAATAGCGATCGCCAAAGACCAAGAGCGTAAAAAAGGCATCATGATTAATTTGTGAAAATTACAATTTCTCAGGGAAATTTTTAAATAGCGTAGAATTTATTTCTCTACTTAAAGATTTTTTGCACACTTCGGTATTCCCAGGAGTGTAGCGAATTTCATTGTCCTGCTAAGGAAAATATTTGTCAACTCTATTGCAAAACTATCTCAACAATCTAGCTTTTATTTCTAATTAATAAGTGAACAGGATTAAAATCTTTAATCTACTGCCGCTTAACTTTAAATTAGTTGTTGTGCTTCTATCTAAAGGAAGATTAAGTAATCACTTCAAACTGACCCATGCAGCCGTTTTCTGCGATCGCGTCTTGATGGGGATGGAACATATATTTACCAGGATACCGGAAGCTAAATTCCAGAATGTGACGTTCCGCCGTCCCCATCGTAATCACGTCTGTTTCTTGAGTAGGTTTCAAAGTGCGCCCCGTAGGATACACCTGAAACATATTCGCGTGCAGATGAAACGTCGCCGCCACATCAAATTCGATCATATTGAGGACATACATCCGAATTAGCTGATTTTGATAGATGCGGATCGGATTCATCATGTAATAATTTGGAATGCCGTTAAGAGCGTAAAGTTCATTCCGATTATCATCATTGACATCATACCCAGCCATAATCATCACCATTTCATCCGCCGGGGGGCGAGGTTTTGGAGGGTCAACAATAAACAGCCCGTACAAACCTTTACTGACATGACGGGTTACAGGGGCAATATGACAGTGGTATAAATGAACCCCAAAAGGTTCTGCATCAAACTCATATACCGTCGCCACACCATGCCTAATGGGTCTAACGCCGTCCATTTCTGCACGGTGGACACCATGAAAATGCAGAGAATGAGAATGACCTGCTTGATTGTAGAACAGAACTCGAATGCGATCGCCTTCTTTTGCTCGTAAAGTTGGCCCTGGTACGCGCCCATTTACATTCCAAGTGTTGAACGTGACAGCACTATTAAGCTCAATTGTGGAAGTTTTAGCAGTTAGTCGAAATTCCCGAACAGTACGCCCGTTTTCTTTCCTAACAGTGCCATAATCAAAATCCCGCAAAACCAGCATGGGATTAATATCATTACCTACTGTTGGTGCAGTGCTTAGAAGCGGTGGCACTTTCGCAGAATGTTTGCGCCCAGGGAGTAGCGTTTGGAAAGCGACCGCACCACTTCCAATGCCCACTCCTGCCAGCCCTAACTTCAAGAATTGCCGTCGGTTCCAATGTTCTGCTTTCCAGTGCAGGTAATTATTTGGCATAGTAGCGATCGCTGGCTTATGTATTCCATCAAAAATTCCAGTATATTGCAAAAATCTCTCAATTAACCCTTACTAAATAAACAAAATTCCCTTTCCCGTTTACGGGAAAGGGCTAAAAGTGAGGTGTTTGAGTTTCTAAAGTTGTTTTAGTTAATTATCTTCTGCAAACACATAACGGTAGAGTTCGCTAGGATCGGGTTCTGGACTTTCCTCTGCAAACTTCACAGCATCATCAATTACAGATTGAACCTTCTGTTCAATCTCTTTGAGTTGTTCCTGGGTAGCCAGGTTTTGCTCAATCATGTATGCTGCTAATTTTTTGATCGGATCACGTGCTAACCACATTTCTTTCTCAGCTTTAGACCGCAACTCGTCAGGGTCAGCGAGTGAATGACCACGGAAGCGGTAGGTAAGTGCTTCAATCAAGGTAGGGCCTTCACCAGCACGCGCACGAGCGATCGCTTCTTGAGCTACAGCACGGACTGCTAATACATCCATACCATCTACCTCAACACCCACCATGCCAAAAGCTTCGGCTTTTTTATAAATTTCTGGTACAGATGTTGCCCGTTCATGAGCCATACCAATAGCCCACTTATTGTTTTCTACAACATATAAAATTGGCAGTTTCCACAAAGCTGCCATGTTCAGGCATTCAAAAAACTGCCCATTATTTGCTGCACCGTCCCCAAAAAAACACGCCGTTACTAGGTCAGAACTAGCATCACCCACAGCGTCGCGGCGATATTTACTGGCAAAAGCTGCACCAGTAGCAACAGGAATGCCCTCCGACACAAAAGCATATCCTCCTAACAACCGATATTGTTCAGAAAACATATGCATTGAGCCACCACGCCCTTTACTGCAACCAGTAGCCTTACCAAATAACTCAGCCATTACCTCCCTAGCAGGTACTCCAGCACTGAGAGCGTGAACATGGTCGCGATATGTGCTACTAACATAATCTTCCTTTTGACGTAATGCCTTAATTACGCCAGTGGACACCGCCTCTTGACCGTTATATAAGTGGACAAAACCAAACATTTTGCCCCGATAATACATCTCAGCGCACTTATCTTCAAAGAAACGCCCCAAAATCATGTCTTCATAAAGAATAAATCCTTCTTCTTGGCTGATTTTGGCTTTAGCAGTCTCGAAAGCGGGTAAAGTTCGTTCCTGAACCATTGCTCTGTAATATCCTTGCAGCAACTACCAATATTAAGATTTTTTCGGAATCTGTGGTTAGCTAACCAGTGAGGCAAACCAAAATTAAGCAATGCTCATCCGAAGTAAAGTCGCCTTATGGGTTTAAAATCAAACTGTCCGATTGATCGTGCTATTATTGAAAATTGCTAGAATTGATATCATCTCTAGTATTTTTCTGAAGCAAGATGCTAAGAAAAAAACTTTTGTTTTAACGCAAAAGTTTTTAATCACAGGCAATTGGATATAATTCCATTTTGCTACTATACGTTAATTCAGTTGCGCGTGCGCTGGGGAAGTCAACCGTGCGAATTCCGCTCGATTACTACCGGATACTAGGTCTGCCGATTCAGGCTACCACTGAACAATTACAGCAGGCTTATCGCGATCGCGCCCTGCAACTTCCGCGACGTGAATATTCGGAAGTTGCGATCACTGCCCGTAGGCAACTGCTTGATCAAGCCTATACAGTTCTATGTGATCCAGAACAGCGTGCTGCCTACGATGGCAATTTTTTAACTCATACTTTTGATCAACCTTCAGAGGAAAGTCTCAGCGACCCCACAAGTTCTCCCAATACTGAAGTTGATCCATTTACCCCTAGCTTGGAGATTACTGACGAACAATTCGTCGGTGCGATCTTAATTCTCTACGATTTAGGAGAATATGAACTTGTTCTCAAACTTAGCAGACCTTATCTGAGTAGCGGCAACCTTAGAGTCAGCTTGGATAAAGGACGTTTGGGTGAACCGCAACTGGTGCGGGCGGATATCGTTTTAACCATAGCTTTAGCCTGCCTAGAACTAGGTCGAGAGCAATGGCAGCAAACTCAGTATGAAAATGCTGCTACCTCCCTAGAAACAGGTCAAAAATTGCTACTTAGTGAAGGTTTATTTCCTACTATTAGAGGTGAAATTCAAGCAGATCTCTATAAGCTTCGCCCATACCGTGTTTTAGAATTACTGGCATTACCCACAGAAAATGCTACTGAACGCCGTCATGGATTAGCTATGCTGCAAGATATGCTACAAGAGCGGGGTGGCATTGATGGTGCTGGTGACGATCAATCTGGATTAAATATTGATGACTTTCTCCGCTTTATCCAACAACTACGTGGGTATTTAACTTCAGCAGAACAGCAAGGATTATTTGAATCTGAAGCTAAACGCCCTTCGGCTGTAGCCACCTATCTTGCGGTTTATGCTTTGATAACGCGTGGTTTCTGTCAACGACAACCAGCGTTAATTGTCCATGCCAAGCAATTGCTAATGCGATTGGGTAAGCGTCAAGATGTTCATCTAGAACAGGCAGTGTGTGCTTTGTTACTAGGTCAGACAGAACAAGCTACCCGCGCTTTAGAACTTTCTCAAGAGTACCAATCCTTAGCCTTTATTCGGGAAAATTCTCAGGGTTCTCCAGATTTATTGCCTGGATTGTGTCTCTACGGTGAACGTTGGCTGCAAACAGAGGTGTTTCCTCACTTCCGTGACTTGGCTCAAGAGCGAGTTTCCTTAAAAGACTACTTTGCAGATCCAGAAATTCAAGCTTATTTAGAAAATCTGCCTGCGGAAGTTGACAGTGTTGATGATTGGGCTGTAGTTGAATCACAGCGAGTTGCCTACTCCCCAACAGCAACGACCTCACCAGAAATGATTGCCCCTACAACAAGTAATGGCTCTAATCAACTTAATAGTGTAGGACTAGGCATGACTGGCAAACATAAGCTTAATCCTCACGGTGCGACGGAATCGCAACCAACAAATCAGCCTCATGCCCCTAAACAGCAGTCAAATATTGGAGAATACCAGCAAGGTAACGCGCTAGAGCCTTCAATCACGAAATCTAACTACACTTCACAAGTACCAAACTCTACAGACTCAACATCATCTCTTGGTACTATCTCTAGTTTGCCGACAACACAACAAACCTTTCCATCCCAGCCCCGTGTAGAATTCAAAAATACTAACTTGCCGAGCAAAGGTAATCCAACTCGGCGACGCAGGCAGCCCAGAATACGAGAAAAAGCTGATACATCTTTAGTTAATGGGCAGCAGAAAACTGAATTTACCTCAGATGTCTTTTCTAGTATTGATGATTTGCAGGTATCCCCAACTTCCGTCAGTGGAAGAAGAACACGTTCTCATTCTAAACGTGGTGCTAATAACAAACGAGTAATTTTCGTAACACTAGCTGGTCTTTTATGTTTGGGAGTTTTAGGATTTTTATTAATTAGAGCGCTACAAACAAGTTCTAAAGTTGCTCCCAATGCCATCCTAGAGCCAGAACAACCCCTGGTACAGTTGGATAAACCTCCTGTGCCTATTCCATCAGCAGATTCTGCTATCAGCTATCAAGATGGTTTGTTAACTGAGGATACTGCTACTGAAGTGATTGAAACCTGGCTATCTAGTAAAGCAGAAGCTATGGGTGAAACTCATCAAATTGAGCAATTAGAGGAAATTTTAGTTGCTCCAGTTTTATCTCGCTGGCAGAAACGTGCTGAGGTGGCTAAGAAAAATAATTCTTACGGGCAGTATACTCATGCTGTGGTTGTGAAATCAGTTAAGACAAGTAATGAGCAGCCAGATGAAGCGCGTGTGGAAGCAGAAGTAAATGAAAGCGCACAGTTTTATGAAAATGGTGTGCTAAGTAAGTCTGGTTCTTACGATTCTAAGCTAAAGGTTCGTTATGATTTGGTACGCACAGATAATCAATGGCGTATCAAGAATATGAAAGTTTTGAAATAGTTGTAGCCAGAGATATATTTTCTTAAATATCTCACGTATGGATTATAAGTAGCGATCGCCAAATACTTTCATTATTAGCAACAGTCAAAACTTTTTAAGCTTTGGCTGTTGGTGTGTATTTGTTTTTATGTCATGAAATCCTGACAATCAGTTGTTTGAGGGCTGTTTGCTAACTCATTTGTCAAGAATTCATGACATTGTGATCCCCGATATGCCTATAAATTCGTAAAACAAGCTGTAATAGTACTTTCAAAGGGTTGACGATCGCAGGGAAAGTTTTGTTACATATTAT
Source organism: Oculatellaceae cyanobacterium (assembly GCA_036702875.1). Taxonomy (GTDB): domain Bacteria; phylum Cyanobacteriota; class Cyanobacteriia; order Cyanobacteriales; family PCC-9333; genus Crinalium. Next base: position 170,020 of record DATNQB010000032.1, read on the forward strand.
TAACGAAGTGATCCCCGTGATCCCAAAGCAAGACCATTTACTAGCGTTGAGTTGGTCAAGATGGTGTAGAGTTGCTTCGCAGCGATTCACGCACTTTGGAAAAATTAGGGGAGTCGCTGCTAAATAGGTCAACAGGAGATGGCTACACCACCAACAGGGGATCAACCTTAATCAGGATTCAAAGATTCACCGATGGCATTTGCAACTAAGGCATATTGTCCGCTCAGTTTTTACTTTCACTTGTGATGTAAATGTCATCAAACCTACTGGAGACCATACCAATGGCTAAAGAACGTCCACCGCTAGAAGAGATGACATTAAGGCAGCTAAGAAAAGTTGCCAGTGAATTTAGCATCTCTCGTTATAGCCGGATGCGTAAATCGCAACTACTGGCTGAAATTCAAAAAGTCCAACAAACTAAGTTCTCTATCAGTCAACCCCGTACCCTGGAGGCGCAAGAAGAAGTGGAAGCAGCAAAGTTTGAACTCGGTCAAGAAGATCGTACTGGCGGGACACTAGCGTCCGTAGATGAAGAACTTGCTGATCTCCCTTCTGGGTATGGAGAAAGCAGAATTGTTTTGATGCCTCGCGATCCACAGTGGGCTTACACTTACTGGGATATACCAAATGAACATAAAGAAGAATTACGTCGCCAAGGTGGGCAACAACTAGCTTTGCGGCTGTATGACGTAACTGACATTAACATAGAGTACCAAAGCCCTCACAGCATTCAAGAGTATCCTTCCGATGAACTTGCCAGGGAGTGGTATCTGCCTATGCCAGTGAGCGATCGCGATTATGTTGTGGACATCGGTTATCGTTGTGCTGATGGTCGCTGGCTAGTATTAGCTCGTTCTGCACCAGTGCGCGTTCCCCCTGTTTATCCCTCTGACTGGATTGAAGACCAATTCGTTACCGTTACTTGGGAAGAAGATTTACGCAGCCAAACTATTTTAGAACTTGTTCCTCCCAGCAAGAAAGCAGCCGCAACCGCAGCGACAGCAGGAAGTACTGCAACTGGCTATGGTACAAGCCCTGCAACTGGCAACCCGATCTATGATGACATTTTTGGCATGGCTCAATCTGCCGAAGCTCAAAGAGTTGCTGGTTCATTGTACGGTTCAATGCAACAAGCACCTATTCACGAACAAGCAATCAGTTCCTACGTTTTCCCATCTGGCGTAGGGATGTGGGCAGTTCCCACTGCTTCTGGCTTGAATATGTCTGGTGTAGGAATGTCTGGGGTTGGTTTTGGCGCTGCACCATCTATCCGTCCTCGCCAGTTTTGGTTAGTTGCTGATGCTGAACTAATTGTTTACGGTGCAACTGAGCCTGATGCTACTGTTACTATCGGCGGTCGTCCAATTAAGCTAAATCCTGATGGTACATTCCGCTTCCAAATGTCCTTCCAAGATGGTTTGATTGATTACCCAATTATGGCAGTAGCGGCTGATGGTGAGCAAACTCGCTCTATCCACATGAAGTTTAACCGCGAAACTCCTAACCGGAATACAAATACTAAAGAAGAAGCTGTTCCAGAATGGCTCGTTTAATTCGTATTGAGTTCTGAGTTAGCTTAATATCCTTTTGTTTTTACCTTACCTCCTAAGATTTCCCTCGATTAAGTTCGGGGGATTTTTGTATTTTATTGAAGAGCTAGCAGAATCTCAGCATCCTCCATCAGTATAAGTATTTCACCAGTTCTAAAATACGCAATTTCTGCCATCAGCCAATTACTCATAAGAGTACAAATTGCTATAACAACTAACAACTAACAATTCATTACTATTTATGACACCTGAAGAAATTACCAGTACTCTTACGAAACTATTTGGTTCAACCGTGCAAGCTCCAGGAGAAGGATTATGGCAGGTAGAAGAGCCTAAGTTTCGGATATTAGTGCTGCTTTCAGACGATCAATCTTGGTTACGAGCGATAATTCCAATTACACGAGCAGAAGAAGCTCAACCTTTTATTGAACAAATTCTAGAAGCTAATTTTGATCAGACTCAGGATATTCGCTATGCTTTCCACCAAGAAGTATTGTGGGGGGTTTTTCAGCATAATCGAGAGAGTTTGACTGTAGCAGATTTCAATGATGCGATCGCTCGTCTGCTTTCTCTAAATGAGCGCGGTTTATCCGACTGTTTCAATCAATTTGTAGACTCACGTATTCGGCAAATCGTCCAAGTTGCTAAGGTTCAAGGGCAATCACTAGAAGCAACTATGCAAACTTTAGACCGCTTCTATGAAGAAGGACTGATGGGTGAACTAGATCAAGGAAGTCAGGCGCGTGAACAAGTATTAGCTATATGGCGGCGGCAATTGGAACGTTTGTGGGTGGAAGTATAAATTCTGAACTAGGGAATTTAATTACCAGTAGCTTATTAGCTTTATCTATCCCATTCCCATGCTGTAGTAGTAATTAATCCTGATTTCTCGACTTTGGCATGGAAATTATTGAAATCTTGAAACAAGACTACCAAAGATTCCCAGTTGACCAAACATATAGCATTTATGCTAAAAATGTTTATTTTCAAGACCCGCTTAATAAATTTAGAGGCGTTGAGCGATATAGACAAATGATTGGTTTTATCAAGCGGTGGTTTATTAATCCTCAGCTTGACCTGCATGAAATCAACCAAACTGGAGACACAATTACAACGCGCTGGACACTTAGCTGGACTACTCCTCTACCTTGGAAACCTCGCATAGCTATTCCTGGCTGGAGTGAGTTACATCTCAATGCTGAGAAACTAATTGATAGCCATATAGATTACTGGAATTGTTCCCGCTTCGACGTAATCACACAACATCTGCCCTACAAAAGCTAAAGTAAATAAATGTAACTAATTCTCAGGCGGGGCTTAACTATCCATGCGCTTAATCTTAATGACTGGCAAAGGGGGAGTAGGTAAAACCTCCGTAGCCGCCGCTACTGGCTTACGGTGTGCTGAATTGGGCTATAAAACATTAGTGTTGAGTACTGACCCCGCGCACTCTCTAGCAGATAGTTTTGATCTGGAAATGGGGCATGAACCCCGACTGGTGAAACCGAATTTATGGGGTGCAGAACTTGATGCTTTGATGGAACTGGAAGGTAATTGGGGCGCAGTCAAGCGTTACATTACTCAAGTTTTGCAAGCGCGGGGATTAGAAGGTGTCCAAGCTGAAGAGTTAGCTATTCTCCCAGGTATGGATGAGATTTTTGGCTTGGTGAGAATGAAACGTCACTATGATGAAGGCGATTTTGATGTTCTTATCATAGACTCCGCACCGACTGGTACTGCATTGCGTTTATTGAGTTTACCAGAAGTAAGTGGCTGGTATATGCGGCGTTTTTATAAGCCATTTCAAGCTGTATCTGTTGCACTCAGACCTCTTGTTGAACCTTTTTTTAAACCAATTGCAGGTTTTTCTTTACCTAATAAAGAGGTAATGGATGCACCCTATGAGTTTTATCAACAAATTGAAGGGCTGGAAAAGATTTTAACTGATAATACTTTAACTTCAGTGCGACTGGTAACAAATCCAGAAAAGATGGTAATTAAAGAATCTTTACGCGCTCATTCTTACTTATGTTTGTATAACGTTGCTACTGATTTAATAGTAGCAAATCGGATTATTCCTGAAGAAGTAACTGATCCATTTTTTCAACGTTGGAAGGAAAATCAGCGACAATATCGGCAAGAAATCCATGAAAATTTCAGTCCTCTTCCTGTGAAAGAAGTTCCGCTTTTTTCAGAAGAAATGTGTGGATTACCTGCATTAGAGCGGTTGAAAGACTTGCTTTATAAAGATGAAGATCCATCACAAGTTTATTACAAAGAAACTACTCTTAAAGTGGTTCAAGTTAATAATCAATACAGTTTAGAACTTTATTTGCCAGGGGTTCCTAAAGAGCAGGTACAATTAACTAAGACGGGTGATGAATTAAATATTAGGATTGGTAATCATCGGCGCAATTTAGTATTGCCACAAGCGTTAGCGGCTTTGCAACCTTCTGGAGCGAAGATGGAGGAGGATTATTTGAAAATTAAGTTTTCATAACCCAGACATCAGTCCCTCCCAGGGCTAATTCATTGTTATAAAAAAATTGGGAGAGTTTTTTCATAGCCTTTTTTCTCTCCCATTTTCTAATTTTTCTATATTGACAATGAATTATCCCTAGATTAAGGGTGAATTTCCTCAAGTTCTAATCTGCACAGGCATCACCAAATAAGTCATCTTCAACCCACCCAAAGGAGTTAAAATTACAGGGCTAGTTGCCCCATTCAACTGCAATTGAATCTCCGTAGCAGGTAACGCCTTCAACCCATCCATTAAATACTTAACATTGAAAGCGATATCTATATTATCTCCACTAACCTGTGCAGGCAAAGACTCACGCCCCTTCCCCACATCCTGCGCTTCTACTGATAAAGATACCTGCTGATTATCACTGTCTATCGTAAACTTAACCAGATTATTCTTCTGATCAGCTAATACAGCAATTCTTTCCAGCGCACTTAATAATTGTCGTCTATCCAGCGTTATTTGTCGCTCAAATGTATTTGGAATTAACTGACGATAATTAGGATATTGTCCTTCTAATGTCCGACTGGTTATGCGTTGGTTAGCCAACTCAAAAACTACTTGTCCTTGATCAATATATAAGGTTAGTAGCTCACTTACTTGTCGAGTTCCTACCATCCTTTCCAGTTCCCGCAATGCCCTAGCTGGAACCGTTACCTCAAATTCTTCCATATCATGGTTAGGCTGAGGTTCTTCGCCTTCCGCTACATCTTGGTTAGTAGTCTCCACAACTGCCAAACGATGTCCATCCGTCGCAGCAAATTCTAAACTATCCTGTTTTGCTGTCAGATGAACTCCTGTTAATACCTGCTTAGTTTCATCAGGGCTAGTTGCAAACAACGAACCCTTTAAACCTTCTAGCAATGCGCTAGTTGGTAAATTAATTGGTTCACCATTTTCTACTACAGGCAATTCTGGGAATTCTTCTGTTCCCATACCTCTGACTTGATATTGCCCAGAAGCAGAAGTAATAGTTGCGATCGCATCTCCCACCTCATCATCCAGCGTAATCTCTCCAGCTGGCAAGCGAGAAACAATATCATTTAATAACTTAGCGGGTAAAGTAAGATGCCCACCTTCCTCTACTTGCGCCGCAAACTTTATCTGAATGCCGAGACTAAGATCAAACCCCGTCAGGCTTACCTGCTGAGTATCCTGATGCGCTTCCAGCTTAACATTTGCTAACACCGGATGAGTCGGGCGCGATGGCACGGCGCGGCTAACCAACGATAGGTTAGTACTCAGATCATTTTGCGTGCAAACCAGTTTCATGAATTTCTCTTTTCTGCCTGGGAATCGCTCATACATCTACAGTCATGAGCTTGCTGATTGTAGCAAACACAAAGACTTTTCTACCTTAGCAAGCACTCAATAGTTAATTTCATCAAGATCTTTGTACCATATCCAACTGTGGAAAATGTGGAAAAATTTGTAAAAAAAATCAAGCGATAGCTATTTGACAGAATCCCATCCTGTGGAAAAGATGTGTAAAACTTGAAAAATATAAAATCTCCCCTTCCCCGTCAACGGAGACGGGGCTAGGGGGTAGGGTTCTATAGCTATAGCCAGATAGGTTAGGACATTCTTTATGTTGAAACCTTTGGTAATAAGGACTTTGAAAAAAGCTGATAGCTGACTGCTGACTGCTATACATTAACGTTGAGAAATCGCCCTCAGTGCATCAACTAGCTGACGTAATTTTTGAGCTACATCAGGATCACTTTCCCGCAATTGGGCAACCTTTTCGCAACTATACATCACCGTAGTATGGTCTTTACCTCCAAACTCTTCTCCAATTCTTGGTAAACTTAAAGCCGTATGGTGACGCATCAAATACATCCCAATTTGTCTAGCCGAACTAATTTCTCTACGCCTAGAATGGCTTTTTAAATCTTCAATAGAAAGATTGAAAGCATCTGCAACCGTAATTAATATTGCCTCTGGTGAAATTTGCACCTTTTCAGTGGTTGGGTTAAGAATTGGTGCAAGATTGTCCACATTCATAGCTACTCCTGAAATCGAAATATATGCTACTGCCCTAATTAATGCTCCCTCAAGTTCACGAATATTTGACGTATAATTAGTAGCAATATATTCAATAACATCACGCGGAAGGCGCATATTTTCATATTCGGCTTTTTTCTGCAAAATTGCCATTCTTGTTTCTAAATCCGGGCGTTGTATATCTGCGATCAACCCCATAGAAAAACGAGAGGATAGGCGCTCTTGTAAGCGTGAAATTTGATTAGGAGGTCGATCCGAAGCTATAACTACTTGCTTTCCGGCTTCATGCAAAGTATTAAAAGTATAGAAAAATTCCTCTTGAGTATATTCTTTCCCTTCAATAAATTGAATATCATCTACTAATAAAACATCTGCTGCTCTATAGTGTTCCCTAAAAGTTTGTAAACTGTCTTTACGAATAGCAGCTATCAAATCATTTGTGAATTGCTCAGTAGAAACATAAAATATTTTGGAATCAGGAGAAATTTCTAATCTGTAGTGACCAATTGCTTGCATTAAGTGAGTTTTTCCTAAACCAACACCTCCACATAAAAATAAAGGATTAAACTCACGACCTGGAGATTCTGCCACTGCCAAAGAAGCAGCATGAGCCATACGATTATTAGAGCCAACAACAAACCTTGAAAAAACGTACTTAGGATTTAATTGTGTTGGTCGAGGGCGGTGAGTTGGCGAACTTTCTTGAATATTTTGTGTGGGAGGTAAAGACCATGATAATTCTGCCTCGCCAGTAGTAGAAGTTTTATCTCCTCCATCAACTGTGAGGTAAATTTCTACTGGATAACCCAAAATACCTTGTACAACATCAGCAATAGTTTTTATGTAATACTTCTGCAACCAATTTCGCGCAAACGGGTTGGGAGTGGAAATTACCAAGCAGTTATTATCTAGTTGTTCAGCACTAGCAGTTTTTATCCAAGTTTCAAAAGTAGGGCGGCTTAATTGTAGCTGCAAACGTTCCAATACCTGGTTCCACAGTTGTTCAAGGGACATATCCACAGAGATTTACCTCCAACCGCTAACTTTGATGTTCTCCAACCGCAGAGAGCAGAATAGTATTATCCACTGTGGAAAGCGATTGTGCTAACGCACAGGCTACGCCAACGCGCTAATGCACACGCTACGCACACGCCCAAAATTCCCTTTAACTAGACTGCGCCATGACTGAAATTCTACAAATCTCCCAACTTGGCAATTCTATTCTGCGACAGCAAGCACAACCCATCGAAAATATTCACGACGAAAGTATTCAAAAGCTGATTGACGACTTGATCGCCACAGCCGCCGCATCTAACGGGGTTGGCATAGCAGCGCCGCAAACAGCCCAATCTTATCGCTTATTCATTGTCGCATCTCGCCCTAACCCTAGATATCCTACCGCACCAAAAATGGAACCTACAGCGATGATTAATCCCAAAATCATTGCTCATTCAACCGAGGTAGTCAAAGGCTGGGAAGGTTGTTTAAGTATTCCAGGTATTCGCGGTCTAGTTCCCAGATATCAAACCATTGAAATTGAATACACCAGCCGTGATGGTAAGTTACATCGTCAAGAATTAACAGACTTTGTGGCTCGGATTTTTCAACACGAATACGATCACCTTAATGGCATCTTATTCATAGATCGAGTAGAAACTACTCAAGAACTTATGAGTGAGCAAGAATATCAGCAACAAATTGTTTAAAAACAAGTAGCGATCGCTACAACTTTACTTAAATCGAGTAGCGATCGCTACAAATCAACTATTGCTATTACTAAAAAATACATTTTGCTACAAACTTTTGCAATATCTATAATGTTCATTTACAAAAGATTAAAGTGATCGCCCTCTTCATAAAGATATATTTTTAGACTTATCAAGAAGATTTGACAGGAAATTGTATAGATATTTTAAATATTTCCAATTCAATTGACATTTATGATGGGAACAATATAAGTTTTAAGCAATCTACATTACTCTGTTGAATATTTACCTGTCCATAAAAGTAAGCAAGTTTTTACCGCATTAATACATTTTTCATTTCAAGTAAAAGGTATCTTAAAGAATGCCAGTTTCACTGACAAAAGGACAACGAGTATCCCTTGATAAAGTAGCGCCAGGGCTATCTGAAGCCTTCGTTGGTTTAGGTTGGGACGTAAAATCCACAGATACAGGTTATGATTTCGACCTTGACTCATCACTATTCCTGTTAGGTGCAAACGAAAAACTTTTATCTGATAACCATTTCATCTTCTACAATAACCTCATCAGTCCAGATCCCGATAAATCTGTTCAGCACATGGGAGATAACCTGACAGGCGTTGGTGAAGGAGATGATGAAGTCATCAAAATTAACCTCAAAAAAGTACCAAATGAAATTCAAAAAATTGTGATTTGTGTAACTATTCACGAAGCACAGCAACGCAAACAGAATTTTGGTCAGGTACAAAATGCCTTTGTTAGATTAGTTAACGCTCAAACTAAACAAGAATCTGTCCGTTATGACTTAGTTGAAGATTACTCCGTAGAAACAGCTTTGATCATGGCTGAACTTTACCGTAAAGACGGTGAATGGCGGCTCAATGCAGTAGGCGCAGGGTATCAAGGCGGTTTACAAGCATTACTTGATCGCTATAGCTAATAGGTAAAAAAAGATGGCAATTAATCTACAAAAAGGACAACGCATCTCGCTTTCTAAAGAAGCACCAGGACTAACAAAACTCATGTGCGGGCTAGGATGGGATGTGGCAAAACCTTCCGGTGGTGGTTTGTTTGGAGCTTTCAGTAATAATGCTGACTATGACCTTGATTCATCTGTTATTTGTTTAGATGAAAATGATAAAGCTAATAATCAAGGTAACGTCATTTATTTTAGTAATCTCCAACATAAATCTGGAGCTATTACTCATCTAGGTGATAATCTCACGGGTGCAGGAGACGGGGATGACGAGCAAATTCTTGTAGATTTAAATCGGATACCAGCAGAAATCTCTAAACTGGTTTTTATTGTCAACATTTACAATTGTCTAGAACGTAAACAAGATTTTGGACAAGTGAAAAATGCCTTTGTACGCTTAGTAAACATATCCAACAATAAAGAAATTGCTCGGTATAATCTATCAGGTCAAGAATACAAAGGTATGACAGGAATGATTATGGCTGAAATCTATCGGCATAATAACGAGTGGAAAATGGCAGCAATTGGTAACGGCGTTAAAGTAAATGGTTTGGGTGAGCTTGTAAAAGCTTATGCTTAACCAATCTCTTAGTAAAAATTTTGAACAGAAGTTGTTTTGTAGAAATAAATAGAAATTATGTCAATTAATCTCAGCAAAGGTGAAAGAATTAATCTTTCCAAAGAAGCTCCTAGCTTGAAAAAAGCCGGAATTGGTTTAGGATGGGATATCAACGCTACAGACACAGGGGCAGCGTTTGATTTAGATGCTTCTATATTTATGTTAGGAGCTAATGGCAAAATTCCTAACGATCAATACTTTGTTTTCTACAATAACACCCAATCCCCTGACGGTTCGGTGAAGCATTTGGGAGATAGCCTCACTGGAGAAGGTGCAGGAGATGATGAAACAGTTGAAATTGACCTTAGTAAAGTAGATGCTTCGGTTCAAGAAATAGTTTTTGTTGTCACCATCCATGAAGCAGATACAAGGAAGCAAAATTTTGGGCAAGTCAGGAATTCTTTTATCAGAATTTACGACGATGCTACAGAAAACCAAATTGCCAAGTATGAATTAGAAGAAGATTTTTCTACAGAAACAGCAATCGAATTTGGCAAACTTTATAAAAAAGATGGCGATTGGAGGTTTCAAGCTGTTGGGGCAGGATATAAAGCAGGATTGCAAAAATTTGTTGATCAGTATGCTTCTTAAGTAGTTAGCTTTAGCTAACCACAAATGTAGTGCGGGCATCTTGCCCGCGTAATTTTTTGAGTAAGTTCTGTTGATATGTAACTGAATTACAAAACTATTAAGCGTAAATGTCTCTGTACGATCGCCTAAATTTAACTAAATATAATCGCAAACTCAAACAAATTCCCCTTTCACAACGTCTCAACCTCACTAGACCCCCTAAACTTCGGTGTCAGAGATGCCGTTCACGTATTCAATCTGAATGGGAATTTTGCCCTTCCTGTGGACAAAACATCCAAGATAAACATAGCGATGTCCGCCATTGCATTTGGGTAGATGTGTCGGGAATGGATATTGCACCAGAAAATACAGAATTTATCACCACAATTCTCATAGATGCTTTTTCTAAACTCTACGGTGCTTTTAGAAGTATCAAAGTATTTTTAACCTCAGATGCGCCAGCTCCCAAAGAGTGGGGTGAAAACTTTACTCATGTTTATCTATTTGTTGACAACCAACCAGTTGACTATCTTGGAGTAGCTACTTTCCAATTAGGAATGGTTACAAATCATGCAATTGTCCGCATCGACCAAGTTTTCTATGCTTCTCAGATGGCTAACCTGAACATCAATCAATTATCTAACTTACTTGCCAATACCATCGCCCATGAAATCGGGCATACATTAGGACTCGATCACTCTGCACTTCCCACTGATGTAATGCACGATGGACTCGATCATATTGTCCATAGCTTGATGCCTCCATCATTTCATGCAGAGCAAATTAATTTGATGAATCATGCTATCCGCAAGTATAAATTAGGTGTAAGTAGAGGAAGCTAACTATTTATAGGATGGGTTTAACGTAAGTGTTACCCCTCCAATTATTGCTGGTGTTAGGTTACACACTACGTGCTAAATATATATACATACGCCTACGCACCTCAACCCAACCTACGCTATCAAACAAATTTGATGTTAATTCGCTTTCTTGACTTAAAGCATATTATTCAACTTAAACCCATACCATCATTTTCAGTAACTAATAACTTACCTTCTCCTTCATAAACCCACACAAAATCCTCACCGCCACTTCTGCCAAAATGACCTAATTTCCGATAATCTTCATTAATACCATTGGTATATCCTTTAACCATGTCATAGTCAGCAATTAACACTTCTCCTCTTCTCAGAGCGATAACTTTTGCTGGTACATTTGTACCTGTAATAATTTGAGCTTCTTGCTTAGGTATTGCACTAATAGAAATTCTCCATCTCCCATCAGTAGAACCAGCCATTTGTCGGAATTTTAATTTTTTTGTACCTATAATTACATTTTCAGAACAAAACTGGAATATACCATCATCAAATTCCCACTGTTCGTTAGCTGATACATTAATATTTGAATAATATAGAAAAGAACGTTTTTGTCTTGGTTCTAGGTAAACAACACCTGTACCCTGATAAACAGGTGCGTTATAATCCATCTCTGTTTTCAAAGATACCCAAAGGTCTCTTAAGCGATTATCGGTTTTATAAATTCCATAGGTTAATTGACCAATACATCTGTGCAATGAACCCTTTTGAATTATCGTTCCTGAGTTTTCTAGCTGAATTTCAACTTGTTGCACAAACGGAATATCTTTAGTGGGATGATGCCATTTATTAGTTTCTTTGTTAATGTTATGTTGTAAATACCATAACTCTGTTGGTTCTAAAATTTTGACTTGATATTTCATAATTGACATAGATAATTTTACAGATTGAGCAATAAATTTTGCCCTGTAGGCTTGTCTTTCTTCTTTTAAGAAAGCTTCTTAGTAGCACGCGACCATGCAATCGCTTCATTCATTAACTTATTGTGATCCTTATAGTTAATCAACTGCCAGTAGAATTAATAAATATTAAATAATCACAATAACTTTAAACAAATGGTTATAAAACATTAATAAATTATCACTTAATTGAGATTAATGTAAAAGCAAGTCAACTTTTAAAACTTGAGGGAATGAAGCATGAAGCAATTAATAATATTAGGTGAAAAATGCTGAATTGCTTATATTGGTTAATTTATGTATGTACAACGTGAAAGTAAGAAATAACCTTATTATAGCATATATAAAATTGCTATAAAAGGTTATATATCGGCGTAATTATTACATCCTTCCCAAAACTGAAATACCTAACAAAGATAATCCTAACTTCAAGGTTCTAGCAGTCAAATCACACAATACTAACCTTGATGTACGTTGTCGTTCTTCTGCTTGCAGTACAGGACAGCGATCATAAAATTGATTAAACTTCTGACTCAGTTCAAACAAATATTGACATAACCGATTTGGCATTAAATCTTGCTCAACATCTTTGATAACTTCACTCAGTTGTAATAAATGCTTCGCCAAAACTAATTCTGTTTCTTCCTGCAACAGAATTTTTGCATCTGCGCCCAATTTATCAAAATCAATGCCACCTTTACGGCTAATTCCTTGAATTCGCACATAAGCATAAAGCATATAAGGTGCGGTATTACCTTGCAAAGCCAACATCTTATCGTAACTAAAGACATAATTGCTGGTACGATTTTGGCTTAAATCAGCATACTTAACCGCACTAATACCAACTACCTTGGCTACGTTTTCAATAAATTCTTCAGTTTCTTCCCGTCCTTCTTCCTGTAATCTAGTTTTTAAGTCAGTACGCGCCCGTGCGATCGCTTCATCCAATAAATCCCGCAAGCGCACAGTTTCCCCAGATCTCGTTTTCAACCGCTTACCATCTTCCCCCTGCACTAAACCGAAGGGAACGTGTACCAACTCAACATCATTTGTAATCCAACCAGCGCGTTTTGCTACTTGAAACACACCAGCAAAATGATTTGCTTGTCCAGCGTCCGTCACATATATAATGCGTTGAGCATTATCTTGTTGAATCCGATAACGTATTGCTGCTAAGTCAGTTGTCGCATAATTGTAACCACCATCCGACTTTTTCACAATTAAAGGTAAAGGCTGCCCTTCTTTATTAGTAAAACCTTCCAAGAAAACGCACTTAGCGCCAGCATCTTCTACTAATAACCCTTCTTTATCCAAATCTTCTACAACTGCTGGTAAAAAAGCATTATAAAAAGACTCCCCACGTTCTTCTAAATGAACATCCAACAAATCATAAATTACCTGAAACTCGCGCCGAGATTGTTCACATAATAATTGCCAAGCCCTACGAGTATCTTGAGCGCCCGCTTGCAGTTTAACAACTTCCTGTCGAGCAGTTTCTTGAAATTGCTCATCCTCATCAAACCGCTTCTTAGCTTGACGATATAAAGAAACTAAATCTCCTAAATCCAAAGCATTAGGCGTAGTCAAAGCGTCTGGATATGCTTCCCGCAAATAAGCAATCAACATTCCAAATTGAGTACCCCAGTCGCCTACATGATTTAGTCGCAGGACATCGTGACCCCGAAATTCTAAAACTCTGGCAATACATTCACCAATAATCGTAGAGCGCAAATGCCCAACGTGCATTTCCTTAGCAATATTAGGGCTAGAAAAATCAACAACTTCTCGCTGAGGTATTTTTGCAGGTTCGACACCTAAACGCGAGTCAGTTTGAATTGCATTCAGTTGCGCCTCTAAATATTCTGGTTTAAGAGTGAGATTAATAAAACCTGGGCCAGCAATAACAGGCGGTTGACAGATATCATTGACATCAAGATGCTGAACAATTGCTTCTGCGATCGCTCGTGGCGGCTTCCCCAACCGCTTAGTTAGAGATAGAGGCGCATTCGACTGATAATCACCAAACTTAGGATTACTAGCATTTACCAGCATAGGATCACATCCAGCATACTCACTGCCAAAGGCTGCAATCAAAGCCTGTTCAAATTTCTTTTTTAGTTGTTCTACCGTAGAATTCATTGAGCTTTTGTTGGGGATTTAACCGAGCGTTTCTTTCTCCTCCATACTACTAAGGTCTAGGTTCATACTCAAATCCAACCAAGTTGAGCGAGTAATTGGCGCACTGCTGGATATATAATCCACACCCGTTTCAGCAACTGCGCGAATAGTTTCCAAAGTGATATTACCTGAAGCCTCAATTTTGATGCGGTCATTGCTATCGCGAATCATCTCTACAGCTTGACGCATCATCTCCAACGGCATATTGTCCAGCATGATAATATCTGCCCCATACTGCAAAGCTTCTTTGACTTGGGCGAGTGTTTCCGTCTCCACCTCTATAGTTAATGGATAAGGCATTTGGGAACGGATGCGAGTAATAGCTTTTTCTATCCCTCCAGCCGCCTCAATGTGATTATCCTTAATCATCACCGCATCATCTAATCCCATTCGATGATTAGCCGCCCCTCCTACCTGAGTTGCGTACTTTTCCAACAGTCTTAATCCAGGGGTCGTTTTGCGAGTATCCACCAATTTTGTTGGTAAATCGGCTATTTGCTCAACATATTTGCGAGTTAATGTTGCAATTCCACTTAGTCGCATAGCTAAATTTAAAGCAACTCGTTCTCCCGTCAGCATGGCTTCCAGCGACCCGTGCATTTGTGCAACAACTTGTCCTCGCTGACAAACTTCGCCCTCGGCAGCGACACTCACAAAACTTAAATCTGAATTCAGCAGTTGGAATACTCGCCCAGCTAAAGGTAATCCTGCAATCACTCCAACTTCTTTAGCCGTCCACGAAGCTTGACCAGAACGAGATTCCCAGCCTAACAACCCTTGAGTTGTATGATCGCCCCGACCAATATCTTCTAGTAACCAGTTGTGGAGAAGTGGGTCTAGTACTATCCAGGGGGGTAAAACTGCGATCGCTTGTTTTAGTTGCTCAGTCATAGCTATTGCACATAAGAGATTTTACAAATTATCACTCATGCAATAGAGCGTAGTTAAAGGCTGGCGATCTCTCACTAATGATCTTTCAAGTTGTTCATAACGTTGTATTGATGAATACGGGGCAAGGTAATGAACATATGATGAACATAACTTTTGTAAGCCCCAGCCCCAAGTCTATAGGCAATTTGAAGCGAGCTAAAAAAATTTTGTTCAAAGGGTTGACAGTTTGATTTCTAGTTGTTAGATTAATAAAGCGGTCGAGAGAGGCAAGCGCAAGCGAAGTACTTTCAAGCGCCTGAACCTAGAAAATTATATAGTTTGAAAGCTTTATAGCACGAAACCTCGTCAAAAGCAATTAAGGCTCAAAGTAATAACTTTGAGCAAGGGGAACTTGGGTTCCCAAAATAGTAAGCCGAGCATAACT